>NZ_JAPZRB010000471.1:0-1164 GCF_027531105.1 Microcystis sp. LE18-22.4A | reverse complement strand
ACTTCTGAAAGGTAAGCATTATCAGAAAAAAGAGATTGTTCCAATTAATCTTAAACCCTATTAGGGATTGAAACATGAGATATTTCATTAATGCCAGTGGCTTGACCGTGTTCCAATTAATCTTAAACCCTATTAGGGATTGAAACTTCTGTATTGCCTAACGGTGCAAATATTAATAATGCTCAAGTTCCAATTAATCTTAAACCCTATTAGGGATTGAAACTTTTTGAGGTATTGACAAAACCAGAAATCTTTGCTGTTCCAATTAATCTTAAACCCTATTAGGGATTGAAACAGGAAGTTCTATTTCTAGCGGCTCATTTCCCGTTTGTTCCAATTAATCTTAAACCCTATTAGGGATTGAAACTAATCACATAGGTATTGCAATCCGATATACTATCGGAGTTCCAATTAATCTTAAACCCTATTAGGGATTGAAACTGACTGCGATCTCATCTTCCCCCTCAACCTGAAAGTTCCAATTAATCTTAAACCCTATTAGGGATTGAAACCTTAGTGCAATGAATCTGGACGAATTGAATGAAGTTCCAATTAATCTTAAACCCTATTAGGGATTGAAACTCAGAAAAATAAAGCACAACGATGCGATCGCTATCATCTCGGGTTCCAATTAATCTTAAACCCTATTAGGGATTGAAACTCAAATACTCATGTTTCCAAGTCTCTAAAGGTTCCAATTAATCTTAAACCCTATTAGGGATTGAAACCTTACTCTTGGATCCTGCGGTTCAGGGTAGTGACACGTTCCAATTAATCTTAAACCCTATTAGGGATTGAAACAAGACTAAATTTAACTTAGTTTGAATATTTGCAAGGTTCCAATTAATCTTAAACCCTATTAGGGATTGAAACACCGTTGGCAAACTCATCCATTGAAACTTGAGAGGGTTCCAATTAATCTTAAACCCTATTAGGGATTGAAACATTAACTGATAAATATTAATTGCACTTTGATAAAGTTCCAATTAATCTTAAACCCTATTAGGGATTGAAACCTCGATGTGCTGACTGACGGACACATTTTTCAATACAAAGACAAGTACTGTTATGTGAAAGCCTCAAACTCCTGAATAAAAGAAAAGGTAATTTTGCCATAATAATCCTGACGAGCTTTGCGAGAAGCAAAACAGGGAAAAGGGTCAA
>NZ_JAPZRB010000636.1:0-7190 GCF_027531105.1 Microcystis sp. LE18-22.4A | reverse complement strand
ATCGAGAATTTGAAAATAAAGAAGAACTGGAAAAAGTAGTCAATCAGCTTTTAAATGAAGGGGGATTGATTATTAAATGGAGTAGAAAACTTAAAAATAAGGGTAATGCTGTCAATGTAACTTAAATGCGTAAAAGCTTAGGAGGGACTTTCAGTTAATTATTTATTAGTAGTTGATAATCTTCAAAAATGTTGCTGTACAAGGATCGACTTAAGACTTTTGCAAGAGGTCTAATAATAAATTTGCTGCGTGGGGAGCGGATTATTGATTTTGGTTTTTTAACAGAATTGGTAGCCGCAAACACACACCCTACCAGATCAGCGATCACACTCAACCTAATATCAGCATACTTTCTGTTTCACTATTGTAAAATTTAATAACGATTAAAAAATTATCCCTTAAAATTTCGATAATTTTTGCAGTGGGACTATTGCCAATACGAAGATAGATAAATTTGGGTGGATGACCATGTAATAGACTGCGCTGATGAAAATCGGCATCTTTAGAGACAATTACAAAATCGTTGAATTTGGCAAATTCCCAGATAAGTGCATCATCAGTATTGATCAGTCCTAAAGTCTTGACGTGCTGAGAATCAGAATATAAATCAATTATTTTATCAATAATCCGATCTGACAAATTTTCATCTAATAACAGTTTCATAAAGAGGTGATAAATAATTTTTTCTCTCGATCAGCAGCAAAAGCCAAACAAGCTTTGATATCCTCGGAAGTTAATTCTGAAAAATCCTCAAGAATTTCTGCTTCTGTCATTCCTGCTGCTAAATATTCTAGAATATCGTACACAGTTATACGCATTCCTCGAATGCAGGGTTTTCCGCTGCGTTTTCCAGGTTCAATGGTAATAATGTTTTGGTAACTCATAATGCTTTAATTATTTGGACTTTCCCAATTATATCTTATTCGATGACAGAGATCGCACTCCACCCCACCGACAAGAACGATCACCCTTCAACTTCTTACCACTCTTAGGGTGTGAAGTGCGAAAGCATAATGCACCAATTTAATAATAAATTTGCTGCGTGGGGTGCGGATTATTGATTTTGTTTTTTTATCAGAATTGGTGGCCACCTAACGCACCCTACTGGACTGTTTCAACTAAAATAGGGCAATAGATTTCGGCTTAAAGTCTTAGATTATAGAATTTATAGCATTTTTCTAATACACCAAATTAGCTGAAACAGTCCACTACAAAATCTGATAGTTGCATTAAACAAAGTTAAAATAACTACTATTTAATTGTAAACTACTATTATCTTGAACAACTGCTATCAAATCTGTACCATTATAAATAAGTGTATCTGAAGCACCTCCTCCAACCATATTTTGTTTTTTAAGAGTAATAGATACTCCACTTCGTTCTTCGTTCTTCGTTTAACTTGAATGCGATCAACAAAAGAGGTAAAATCAGCTATTACTACATAACCTGGTCCCATATTAAGATTACCTCGATTAGTCCCAATTACAAATGTATCACGACCCGCACCTCCAACTAAAGTATCATATTCTGGGACAGTTAGACTGGGGATGCCGTAGTAATAATTAAGAGTGTCCGATCCTTGCAAAATATCGTCACCATCGCCTCCATCAAGATAGTCATTTCCTTCACCTCCCGCAAGAGTATCATTTCCAAGACCGCCATATAATTTATCACCCCCATCAGCCCCAAAAATATAATCATTTTGAGCAGATCCGTAGATTATATCGCCATTTTTAGTACCAGTATAACTGGTAGGAGGAGTATAACTAGGCATATTTAATTACCTCAATTAAAAAGTGGTTGTTTACTAATCATTTACAATAAGTTATAGTTCTACATCATTCAATTAGTCAACACTAGGAATTATGCTAGAATCTGACTAGGAAATTTTTAGGCAAAAATTTATGGATACCAATAATGACCCTTTTTCCCGAGCTATGAGTCAATGGGACTTAGAAACTCTTTATCTTGATCTTGCTTCTGTTAAGGGAAAGCGACTGACTCCTACTGAAAAAAAACATTTACAAGGATTACTCTGCGGTTATAGTCCCACAGAAATTGCTGAAAAACTCAAGAAGAGTCGTAAAGGAGTTGAGGTAGATTTATGTACTACACTCTATCAATACGTTAAAGAACTGGTGGGTAATAATAATGGCAAGGTAGAGAATTGGCGTAATATTGCTGAATGGTTAGAGGACGCTAGTTATAAAAGAGATTTTTCTCTTGAATACGATGCCAGTGATTCTATTTCTGCTTTCATTGTTGTGAAAAGAGCGAATATAAAGATTGAAAAAAATCAATTGATGATTGATGTCAATATTCGTTAGCAACTCCTTTGCCTTCAGAAATGTCAGCAATAAATATTGAAAATAGAGAAGAAGAAAATCACTAGGGGTTTCGGCTGGTTTTGGTAGGCAAAATGTATTCTAAGATACAGTCGTTAGGTGAGGGGATTCGTCTATCGTTCCGACAAATGAAGAGAACGATTTAAAATATCCTCAATACCGTAGGGACAAATGGGGGGAAACTCTAATCCCGTCTCTCTAAAGGCATCGGCACAAGCAACAGCATAGAGTTTAAATAGGCTTTCATCGGTTAAATATCGCTTTAAACTGGGGCTATCGTCCAAATAAAGCCTAATATTAGCTCTTTCTCGCTGAATAGTTCCCAACCAACCCCTGGATCGCCGTTGAGGTTGATAGTCCCACTTTAATAAATGATGCAAAATTAATCTGAGACTAGCAAGTAAGCGATCGCGCTCCCGTTTCGACAAATCCCGCACCTCTTCGACTAAATTCTCAATATCTAACTCGGAAAACCGACCAGAGGCTAATAAATCGGCCATTTGTTCGGCCCAAAGTCCAAAGTCTTGCTCATAGGATGCCGTCATCGATTTATCTCCTTCTAAGCTCAATTAACATTATATTAAACCTCTTGCATAATTAATTTTTGATGGTTCAAAAACGGCAAAAACAAGGATTAAATTACCCAAAATCTGTAAATTATGATTCATTGATGACTGAGAAACTGGTATCTTTTCAAAGATCGCCGAACCATTAACGGGTTTTGCGTCTTCGGATGACATTATTAGAATAACGAGAAGGTTTTGGCCGGGGTTCTTTTCCCCCTCCTAATTCGCGACTAACTTGCTGAAAAATATCCCGTCGCAGCACAGGATATTCCCCTATCCACTGGTCGAGTTGGGGAAGATGGACATCAGAAAGCTGATTGATATCCCCTAAATCGGGGTCTCGAGACATTAACAAAGCTTCGGCCACCATCCCGGGACGGATCGATTTATGAATGCGTTTGAGGGGAGCGCGAACGATCGCCGAAAAGCCAGTTTGATCACCGATTTCTAGATTAATACAGCGTTGGCGATTTTCGATAATCTCTAATTCCCCGCGTTTATTGACCCTTTCTTCTTCCCCGATTAATTCCTCGGTGACAAAAGCATCGAAAACGCGACCGCGCCAAAACCCCCCGTAGGGAAGACGACGATAGGTATTATTGCGAACACTGGCCCAATAAACCGGACCCCAGAGCCAATATAAACCGGCGATAATGTCGAAAATCAGTTTAATTGTTAAACCACCCGGGCCGAATAAATTACCGATTAACCAAGCTGCGGTGAGAGCGATGATAGAAATGAATAAACGGCGCAGAAAATCAGACCATTTACCCCAATAGTGAGCGTACTGGGGGCCGGTGGCGATAATCGGGACAATTTGCTCGATCGATTGACGGGTAAGGGGAACCAACATTATCAGTTATCGATTATCAGTTATTAGTTATAGTGTGCCTAATTGACTCGTGAATGGGTAGGCTCTAGAAGTCGGGTGTCGCTTGACGGCAAGCAGAGGACGTTTACATTTCATTTAGGGGCGCTATATCAGTTATGACAGCGTTTCTCATACTAGATGAAGTGTAACCTAATTTGGTATCGACCACCGACTTCCCAAAAGGAAAATTTTGTACCTCACCACTAAGATAAATGCTATAGTTTTGGGGAATTGTCTATATGTTGGTTGCCATTCATCCCATCGCTAAAAGCTCAGGACTTCTGGCGAAATTTCAGTTAAAAATTAAATCCCTCAAGAAGTCCAATGAAACAATCTATAATAAAATCAATGCTGTTTTGTTCCCAAAGACTGCCACCATGACTTCTTCTCCGGTTAAATCCTTAACTTCTCAGATTGTAACCACTCAACATTTACCCCCGTTAGAAAATGGGGATCGCTTAATTCGTCCCGAATTCGAGCGCCGTTATCAAGCTATGCCAGGATTAAAAAAAGCCGAACTGATCGAAGGAGTTGTGTATATGGCATCCCCATTAAGGTTTAAATTTCATGCTGAACCCCACGGACGTTTAATCACTTGGTTGGGAGTTTATCAAGCTGCTACACCCCAAGTACAAATGGGTATTGAGCCAACAGTTCGCTTGGATATCGACAACGAACTACAGCCGGATGGGGTGTTATTAATTAGTCAAGAAAGCGGGGGAAAATCAACCCTAACTGTAGAGGGATACCTAGAAGGAGCGCCGGAATTAGTGGTAGAAATTGCCGCTAGTAGTGCCGCCATAGATTTAGGGGATAAAAAACGTGCTTATCGACGCGGTGGCATTCAAGAATACCTTATTTGGCAGGTATTTGATCAAAAAATTGATTGGTTTAGTTTACAAGATGGCGATTATATTTCTTTGTTACCCAACCAAGAAGGGGTGATTTGCTCTCTAGTATTTCCGGGTTTGTGGTTAGATATTTCAGCCATGCTCAACGGCAATATGTCACGGGTGTTGGACATCTTAAAGGCTGGAATTAACTCGGTAGAACATCAAGAATTTATCCAAAAGTTAACTGCAGCGCAGTCAGGGGAAGCCAAATGAAACCTCCAGCTATTCTCATTTTAGGAGAAACCAGCCTCCCCGTTGCTCGTCAAGTGCAAATGGCCCTACCGGAAGCAGTGGTTTATGGGTTAATAGATCGTACCCATTCGGCTGATTTTACCTATACTAATTTTGGCGAAACGGTGCGAGAATTTTTCCAGACGGGAACGCCAATTATTGGCATTTGTGCGGCGGGTATTTTGATTCGCACTTTAGCACCTTTATTAACTAATAAATGGCAAGAACCACCTGTATTAGCAATCGCAGAAGATGGCAGTGCCGTAGTGCCTTTGTTGGGGGGTTTACAAGGGGTTAATGATCTCGCTCGTCAAATTGCCTCGGTTTGGCAAATTTCCCCCGCAATTACCACCACTGGTGATATTAGATTTAAAACGACTTTATTATCGCCACCACTGGGTTATCAGTTAGTTAATCCCGATGATGCTAAGAAGTTTCTTGCCGATTTATTGGCGGGTGAAAAAGTAAAATTAATCGGTGAAGCGGACTGGTTAAAAAATAGTAATTTACCGATTTCATCAGCAGCAAAATTGAGCATTGAGATTATCGATAAAAATAACTTAAACTTGGCAAAACCTAGCACTGCCTGTTTAGTTTATCTGTATGAGGAAAGCCAGCAAATTAAGGAAAAATCCAGTTTGTCCCCAGGGGATTTTGCCCAGGAAAGTCAAGGTAAATTAGCCATAGTCGGAACCGGCCCTGGTGCGCTAAATTGGATGTCGCCAGAAGTTCGAGAAGTGTTGGAAAAAGCCACGGATTGGGTGGGTTATAAAACCTATTTGGATTTGGTAGAATCCCTGCGAAAACCAGAAATTGTCCGCCATGAATCGGATAATCGGGTGGAACTCGATCGCGCAGAAATAGCCCTAGATTTAGCGGCTAAGGGGCGATCGGTTGTCTTAGTTTCCTCCGGAGATCCTGGCATTTATGCCATGGCCGCGGCCGTGTTTGAGGTATTAGAAAAAAAAGCAAAACCGGCATGGCAGCAGGTGGCCATTCAGGTCTGTCCGGGGATTTCGGCGATGCAAGCGGCGGCCGCGAGGGTTGGCGCACTTTTAGGACATGATTTTTGTGCGATTTCCCTATCGGATATTCTCAAATCTTGGCAGGTGATTTCTCAGCGCATTGAGTTAGCGGCCCGAGCAGATTTAGCGATCGCATTTTATAATCCTGTGTCTCAAGAGCGCACTTGGCAATTGGAGAAGGCAAAAGAGATTTTATTACAATGGCGCTCGCCGCAAACTCCTGTGGTACTAGCGCGTAATTTAGGGCGAAAAGGGGAAACAGTGACGGTGAAATTCCTAGAGGATATGACTATTAAAGATGCGGATATGCGAACCATAATTTTGATCGGGTCGAGTAAAACTCGCCTGATTGAGCAGGGTAAAAGCAAGCAATGGGTTTATACTCCACGTCACTATTAAGTAGTCGTGTAAAATTAACTTCTTGGTTAGGATAGGCAGTCAACATAGATTTGCGAACTTTTTTGTCGAAACCGGATCTTAAACTTTAAAAATAGGCATGATGGGAATAGTTGGGATCGAGGGGGTGGAAAGACGGATAAACTGGTAGCTTTGTACTTACACATACTTGGCGATATCAGGAATTCACGCTACTCTAGGTATCGGGTTCTTTACATTTTGTTACTTAACATCCGTAAAAAAACCTGGTTCATATACCTTATTCTCTCAAAAAAGAATCTTAAAAAAGTATTAAGGTTTTATAATTGAGCAGTGTTGTCAGGAGGAACATTGTGTTTAAACGACTTGCAGAACAGCATCGCCAACTAGTCAAAGACTTGGTCATGGATTTACAGGCCTTAGCGATCGCACTAGAAAATCAAGGTTATCTAGCATCTTGCTACACCTGTGGCGGTCAAATGAACAGCGCATCCTTTATGGTCGGATTGGGTGAAACCCATCTAATTCGGTTTCTCGTGTCCGATTACGGCATCACCTGGACAGAAATGCGCGATGATCGAGAGTTAATGAAACTCGAAGGTGCGGAAGCCATCAGCCAACTACAGGAATTAGCCAATCTGATTAAATATCAAATTTCGCCGGCGGAATTTATTGACAAAAAACCCTCCTCCGTGCTGCAACGGTTAGAGACGGTTTAACCCCAGATGTGACCTAGACCTGTATTTGACATCTCCCCGCTTTAAAAAGACGGGGATTCTAATCGGTGAATAGAAGCGGGTTGAAACCGCGCTTCTATTCGATTACGATATATTTTAGAAAGGCTATCCAATTTATATCGTTGTGGCACTGTCAAAGATGCCCTA
>NZ_JAPZRB010000511.1:0-1560 GCF_027531105.1 Microcystis sp. LE18-22.4A | reverse complement strand
TTAATTGTGGTCGGTTAATCCAAAAGTCTCTATCAGTTAGAACTCATGTTTGTTCCTGCGGATATGTGGAAGATAGAGACAAAATGGCGGCCTTGAATATACTCAAAAAAGCTACGATAGGGCATATCGGAAGCTGGTCGTCAGACCTAAACGCTTGGGGAGATTTAAGCTCTATCTTGGTTGGTAGAAATACCTGCTAAGACAACTTGAGTCAGTGAACCAAGAATCCCTCGCATAAGCGCGACGGGAGTGTCAACATAGTCACTTGAGCGGCAGGACAGGCAATACAATTGCCACTGCGCCAAGGGATTATCTAATGCAACCTACTGGACTGTTTCAGCTAATTTGGTGTATTAGAAAAATGCTATAAATTCTATAATCTAAGATTTTAAGCCGAAATCTATTGCCCTATTTTAGCTGAAACAGTCCACTAGGGAGTATTTTCGGCTCTCTTGGGGTCTTGGTAATGAGCAAATCTTATCGAAGAAAGGGCGTAGGCTATAGGGCCTTACCAGTCACGGCAGCTGCAATGTAGGGGCGCAAAGCTTGCCATTGGTGTCAACTTAAGGGAATAGCCCCCCAAATTTGTTGAGAGAGAGCATCCCTTTCCCTGTGTCGTTTCCTTTCAGCTTTAACTAGGCCGAAAAGTTTGGCTCGCTCGGCTAAATAACTGAACAATCTCTTGATTAAGAGAAAAGCCGACTCTATCCGCTGACTCCTAACCCTAACAAAAATTTTTGATTTTTACAATAGGTCTAATAAGACCAGCCTACTTATCTAACTTATTGTGGTCAACTTTTTTCTCATAATTGAACATCATTTATCGCCCTAACATCATTGGTAATGGTAACGATAATTCTTTGCAGCTTCGCACCTTGAAACTCGTAAGGAATCTCGTGTTTATATTGAGTTAGGAAGTTAGGAGTATGATTTGATAAAGTTCTTATAATATCGACATTTTGTTCGATGTTATTAATATACAGTTTCATCTTATCTATTGTGCTGTCACCCAACTTTTCATCGGAAGGGGCGATTATCTTTGGTTTGGCAAATGCAACTTTGAGTGTCACCTCGCTACTAAGACGAGGAAGATCACAAGTGATCTTCTGTTGTTGTCCTAACCAGTTATAGACATAACATAGTTTTCCCTGATAGATGTAGAAACTATGTCCACCAAAACATCCGCCGTGCGCCATCAGAACACCTTGTAAGTCCCCTTTAGCTTTGGAGAAATCAATAGTTGCTTCGATGGCATAGAAACGAGTGCTAATATTAGGGGCAACAGCTTCGGAAATTTCTGATCCCCCTGGATGATAGGTATAGCTAAATGTGGTATATTGTCGGTCATCAGAAAATGCTGGGGGACGTAATTGCGGAATTTCTCCACCCAATACCGCAGACCCAGAGCAATCTTCAAGTGGCATATATTGTTTAGCCATCGAAATCTCCTTAGTAATTGATAACGGAAAAAAGTGAGAGATTTAGCTGGAATTACACTGATGGACAAAATTAACAAACCAACTCTGCTGTAACTCATACTACTCAGTCTTCTATGCTAAG
>NZ_JAPZRB010000433.1:0-9214 GCF_027531105.1 Microcystis sp. LE18-22.4A | reverse complement strand
CGATACTAAACGTCGGGACATATAAACAGTTATAAGGTTGGTCATGGTTGACCTCTTAGATTCAGTCGGGGGACTGAAGACCTTACTAGGCGGTTATTTCAGGCATTTCAGCCCTATTTCATGCCTAAACGTTTCGCACCCATAACTGTATTCTAAGCTACATTTTTATAAATATTTACATTCCGCTCCGTCAGGCTTCTTTAGCAAGGTTAAGAGCGATCGCCTTCTATCTTTTAGTAGTCAATAATGCCGATGACAAGAGCTAAGTTAAGATTGAAGGGCATTCAGTTGTTAACTCGTGTAATTCTTGAGTAGGGCGAAAATATGACGACACTACTTGTGCAAGCGACCTCGGCTCCTTTGATGATTGATCTTCCTTGGATTATGCCGATGACGGAGGAGCAATTTTATGAATTTTGTTTAGCCAATCGAGATTTACGCATTGAACGCAGCGCTAGTGGAGAAGTGATCGTTATGCCCCCTGCTTTTTCAGATACGGGTAATCGCAATCTTAATATAGCTGTGCAACTGGGGAACTGGTCAGAACTAGATGGAACGGGGCTTGGGTTTGATTCCAGTGCGGGTTTTACGCTGCCCAATGGTGCGACTCGTTCACCCGATGCTGCTTGGATTAAATTAGAACGCTGGAATGCTTTAACAGAAAAACAAAAAGCCTCTTTTGCCCCCATCTGTCCCGATTTTGTCATTGAATTGCGTTCTGCTAGTGATACAGTATCCAGTTTGCAGAAAAAGATGGAAGAATATATTGCCAATGGTACTTTATTGGGTTGGTTAATAGATCGCCAAAATCGCCAAGTCTATATTTATCGTCCCTATCGAGAACCGGAGATTTTAAATGCTCCTGAAACCATTAGTGGTGATCCAGAATTGCCGGGGTTTGTATTAGTAATGGCTAAGATTTGGTAAATGCGATCGCTGATGAAAGGTTCCGTCAATATAGAACAACTAAGCACGATTAACGCTGTTCTATATTGTTGCTCACGGGAATCCTCAACACTGATAGAACAGCGATAACTAATCATCCTCTTAAGATTGGGACAGGGTAGCCAATTCTAAGGCTAAAGGATCAACCCGGCGTAAATTTGCCCCTAATGCTCTTAATTTACCCTCTAAATTATCGTAACCTCGATCGAGGTGATGGAGTCCCTGCACAATAGTAGTCCCCCGGGCTGCCAATCCTGCTACCACCAAAGCTGCCGAAGCGCGTAGATCCGTGGCCATCACTGGCGCTCCGGAGAGGAAAGGCACACCGCGCACTAAAGCCACATTTCCTTTGACCTTGATATCTGCTCCCAGACGCTTTAATTCGGCCACATGACGCAGACGATTTTCAAAAACCGTCTCATTAACCACGCTACTGCCCTCGGTTAAAGTTAATAGAGCCATAAATTGGGCCTGCATATCTGTGGGAAAACCGGGATAGGGCAGGGTTTCGATATCGGTGGCTTTTAAGTCTTTAGGGATAATCCGGAGACGATTGGGACCATCTTCCACCACTTCCGGACCGATTTCGTGCAGTTTGGCAATTACCGAAGCTAAATGGCTGGGAATCACGGGATAAAGACTAATTTCTGAGCGGGTAATTGCCCCGGCTATCAGTAAAGTCCCCGCTTCAATGCGATCGGGAATGATACTGTAATCGGTACTGTGCAGACGGGAAACTCCCTCGATGACAATTGTATTGGTCCCGGCACCGCGAATTTTTGCCCCCATGGAAACACAAAAATTGGCTAAATCAATCACCTCCGGCTCCTGGGCCGCATTACCGAGAATGGTTTCCCCGAACGCTAAAGTCGCCGCCATCATTAGGGTTTCCGTCGCTCCCACACTGGGATAATCCAGATAAATATTCGCCCCTTTCAGACGACCATTACCTTTAACGCGGGCGTGTACCATGCCCCGATCAATTAATACATCTGCACCCATTGACTGTAGGCCTCTAACGTGCAGATCCACTGGTCTGGCCCCAATGGCGCAGCCGCCGGGGAGGGGAACTTTTGCTTCTCCTAAACGGGCTAAAATCGGTCCAATGGCAAAAAAACTGGCCCGCAACTGGGAGACGAGATCGTAGGGTGCTTGAGCTTGTTTGAGGTCTCTGCCATCAATCTCTAGTCTATCTCCGGTGCGACGGACTTGCACGCCCAAAGCCGAGAGAATTTGACTCATCCGCTCGATATCGGCCAGGGCAGGTACATTACTAATCTGGCACTCGTCGGAGCAGAGTAAAGCTCCCGCCATAATCACTAGAGCGGCATTTTTGGCACCACTGATCTTGACTTCACCCTTGAGAGAGTGACGACCTTGAATTTCTAAATAGGGATGCTCGGTATCGATGGTCATAGGATGATTCATTTATCTTGGTTGGCAGTCTTGGCTAAGGAGAGCTTCGGCAAAATGACACTGCATTTTATCAGATTTTTGAGGAAATTATTGGTGATTCTACCCCGAAAAGCGATTTTTGTCTTAATTATCTGAACTATCTTGACTTATGGATTGTCCGATAGTATAATAAAAGATTGTGAAAGAAAAATGCGGAACTGGCGGAATTGGTAGACGCGCTAGATTCAGGTTCTAGTGTCTGCAAAGACTTTCGGGTTCAAGTCCCGAGTTCCGCATTATCTCCCTCAAGACGCAGTTGTTTAGGGTAGCCCTAGCGGGGTGAAAAATCCGATTGGCTATAATCTCGATCGCTCTCCTGTAACGGCTATGATTAGCAGTGTTCAAAACCCTTTAATCAAGCAAATTCGCAAGCTACACCGCACTAGAGAGCGACAGGAGCAGAATTTGTCCTTAATTGAGGGAACCCACTTACTAGAGACGGCTTTAGCCGTGAATTGTTCCCTAGAGACGGTTTGTTATACTGAAAAGTGGCAGCAAAGACAGGGAGAATTAGCAGAGAAGCTTCAAAATCAAGCCAAACGAGTCGAGATAGTTTCCCCGGAAGTCCTCGCTTCCCTAGCAACCACGGTTAACCCCGATGGTGTGATTGCCACTATTGCCCGTGATCACCTTCATCCAGTCCCCCAAAATCCGCTACAATTGGGCTTAGTTTTGGAAAGATTGCAGGATCCAGGCAATCTCGGCACTATTATCCGCACTGCTGTGGCTACGGAAGTACAGGGTATCTGGTTAAGTCTCGATAGCGTCGAAATCGATAACCCCAAAGTGATCCGCAGTTCCGCCGGGGAATGGTTTCGATCGCCCCTAGTGGTAGAATCGGATTTATCCGCTTTAGTGAAAAAATATCAAGCACAGGGGGTAAAAGCGATCGCGACTTTACCCACAGCCACCAAAAGCCATTGGGAGATTGATTTTACCCGTCCGACTTTAATATTATTAGGCAATGAAGGAGCCGGTTTATCACCCCAATTAGCGACTTTAGCCGATGAAACGGTGAAAATTCCCCTCTTTGGTGGTGTGGAATCTTTAAATGTTGCGATCGCTACTGCTGTCATCCTCTACGAAGCTAGAAGACAATTATCCTACAGTAGGGTGGATTAGCGTCAGCGTAATCCACCGTTAAAACCGACAGTTATATTACTTCATTTTCATCGGATGATAATGCAAGCTTTTCAACGTTTACAGAACCTCCAGTAACTAACATTCCTATATCCCCGCATCGTACATCGGACTGTTTATTTGATGTTGCTGATACTAGATTAATAACGGATTTTATAAATGCCTCAAGACGTGGAAGTATTAAAAAAACAAAAATTGACAAACTGGCTAATGATAGCAAGGGAGATATAAAAATATAAATAATGGAGATAGAAGAAAAACTTGTTCTTATCAAAGGTAGCAACACAAAAGCAAAAAGACAATTCGTCAAGAAAACTCTTACCTGTTCAATGTCGTCTGCAACTTTTTTTTCTTCAATTTTGATAAAACGTACATCATCATCATTTTTAGTGTGGTGCTTGAAGTCCAGAGCTTGACTTTTCAGTCCTTGTACAATAAATCTAAATCCTAGTTTTTCTTGTGGTTTAATAACACCTATTCTAAACTTTTTCTCATGCTTGCCAAGACTGGTTTCGGTAAGTTCTTTAAGCTCCATTTCAGGTTCTATTTTTTGGGGACAGTAAAATACATCTAAGACTTCATCGATATTTGTGAATTCAAATCTTATTTCTTGATTTTTAATTTGTTGATTACCTGTATTCTCAATATCAAAAAGTGCATAAAACATATTTTGTGCTGGCTTTCCATTGTACAAGATACCAATTTTGTTCTCGATATCTTTTTCAATATTGCCAATAATTCCGCTTTTGACAAGCTTGCTATAAGAAATTTGCTTTCTTGGTTCACTTTTTTTCTTGAGTAGTTCAATAATAAAATTGGCAAGAAATCCAATTATTCCAGAAACAATTGCAATAATTATTCCATTCAATAATTCATTGGAAGTTGGAGAAGATTGGTTGCTTAAATTACTTGTTTGAGCAATTGCTTGTGAACTAGAAGCAAGAAGCAAAAATTGTGAACTAAGACTAGCAAAAATAGCAGATAAGAAAAAAATAATCGAGAACTTAACCACTCGATTCGCACTTATATCAGTTATCTTAATGGTGAGGTACGAAGTTTTCATTTTAGGTAGTCAGGAGTCGGTCGTCGATATCGAATCAGGTTACACTTCATCTTTATGAGAAACGCTGTAATAGACATCGGCCTAATATTGTATCACGACTGAAAATCTTTGGGAACCTCGAAAAATATAGTTGAGTAGATTGGATTAGCTACAGCGTAATCTTCCGTTAAAACTAAGATTAGCATCCGGGTAATCCCGCCTTAAACCTTCTAAATTGCTTATTTTTCGTTTCTAGTCTTGATAGAATTGCCGCGAATAGTGAAATTTGAGACAGTCAACCAATTTTTTACACTTCCGTTTTTTTGGCAAGTTTTGGCGGAATTTGCTCGGCTGTTAAGGTGACAATTTGGCCATCTTTGAAAATGCTGATAGACTCTCCTAAGAGGCGGTGTCTCTCAATTGCTTCTGCGATTGCGACTCTAACACCTGTATCGATTTTCTGATGCAGTTCCGTTAAGGTTGGTTCAGTCATTTTAGTTTCTGGTAATGATTCGGAAGGTGTCTGGGTTATAAATAATAGGAGGTTGATTAAATCCTAACGCAGCAACTAAGTGCGGTTCATCCCCAGAATTATCATAGATAACCCAAGTATCGCACAAAGGTAAATACAACTGCACGAGGTTAATGCGTCCCCGCTCATAACGACGACGAACCACATCTTCAGGAATATTATGACCGCCACTGGCTACCCTTCTGTGAACTCTCTCTAAAGCTAATTCTGGACTTTGTAGCCAAAAATAAATAAGATTGAGCCTATAGCCAGAACTGCGACAGTCTCTCAAAAAACGGGCAAAATGTCGGGCTGCCAGGGTGCTTTCAAAGGCAAAATCTATTCCTTGGCACTTCAGTGTTACCAGCCTTTCTAACATCAACCGTCCTGCTTGGATAGCAACCGACTCAGGATTAAAAGGTGAGAGTCCGGCGGCAATTTCATCGGCGTTAACGTACTCGATAACGCCTAAAAAGTTGGGTAAAATTTTTTTAGCGACGGTGGTTTTCCCGGAACCATTGGGGCCACCAATTAGATAAACGTCAGACATGAGGGAAAAGCTCGTCCTCCAGATTATTTTGAGATAACCTCGAACTAAGTACCAGTGGTACCAGTTTACCAGAAGTGGCTACTCTCCTAGATGATGGTAATCTGAGAACATTTGGCGATGACGGTTGCCAAGAGGTTTTCACTAATCTCGATCGACTTCGTTACCCTGAAAAATCCTGTATTTTTTAACAAGTCAGACTAAATCTTTCAAGGAGGACTTTAAAAATTTCCTTGGCATAAGTTGATATTTGAGAGACGAAAATATAGAAGCAGCTGATTATTTACTAACCTACTTTTTTTAATTTTTAACGGGTTAGGGCTGGGATATACTGAGATTGTTGCTTATAGATCACTACTATGGGACGTTTAGCGCTGATCAGCGTCACTGACAAAACCGGAATAGTTGACTTTGCCCGTCAGCTAACAGAAGAATTTGATTTTGAAATTATTAGCAGTGGAGGAACCGCCAAAACGCTCCAATCGGCGGGAATTACCGTGATTAAAGTGGGAGAATATACAGGATCTCCTGAAATCTTGGGCGGAAGGGTGAAAACTCTCCATCCTCGCATCCATGGCGGTATTTTGGCTAGACGGGATTGGCAGTCAGATTTAGCGGAAATGGAGGCTAATCAAATTCGTCCTTTTGATTTGGTGGTGGTTAATCTCTATCCCTTTGAACAGACGATCGCCAATCCTGAGGTCACCACCGCTCAGGCGATCGAACAAATCGATATTGGTGGTCCGGCGATGTTACGCGCCTCAGCTAAAAATTTCGCCCATTTGACTGTCATCAGTAACCCGAAGTATTACGAGCAGTATTTAAGCCAATTACGGCAAAATAACGGCGAAATCTCCCTGGAATTCCGTCAAAAAATGGCGGGGGAAACCTTCGCTTTAACCAATGCCTACGATGGTGCGATCGCTGCCTATTTCGCCAGCTTAAACGGGGAAACGACTCGCTTTAATTTGGCGGGAAATGCCCTGCAAACCCTGCGTTACGGCGAAAATCCCCACCAAAGTGCCACTTGGTACGGCAGCGGTACAATGGCTCAAGGTTGGGGAAAAGCGACCTTATTACAGGGAAAAGAACTAAGTTATAACAATTTAGTCGATTTAGAAGCAGCCCGCCGTTTAATCGCCGAATTCGGCAGTGAAGAACCAGCCGCCGCTATTTTGAAACACACTAATCCCTGTGGGGTGGCGATCGGTGGTAGTTTAGTGGAAGCTTATACTAAAGCTTTTAACGCCGATGCTATCTCGGCTTTTGGGGGTATTGTTGCCCTAAATCAAGCCATAGATGAAGCAACCGCTAAAGAATTAACGAAAACCTTCCTAGAATGCGTGGTTGCCCCCGATTGTAGCCCCGAAGCCCAGGATATCCTCGCTAAAAAGTCAAAAGTGCGGATTTTATTGCTGCCGGACTTAACCACGGGAGAAAAACAAACAGTAAAAGTTATCGCTGGCGGTTTTCTAGTACAAGCGGCCGATGATCTGGTAGAAACCCCGGATGATTGGCGCGTGGTGACAGAAAAACAACCCACTGCCGCACAATTAGCGGAATTACTGTTTGCTTGGAAAGTATCTAAGCACGTTAAATCTAACGCTATTGTGGTGACAAAAAATCAAACTACTTTAGGCGTTGGTGCGGGGCAAATGAATCGCGTTGGTTCGGTGAAAATTGCCCTTGAACAAGCAGGGGAAGCGGCTAAAGGTGGCTATTTAGCTAGTGATGGTTTTTTCCCTTTTGATGATTCTGTTCGCACGGCGGCCCAGTTTGGTATCGAGGCAATTGTTCAACCCGGAGGTTCTTTAAAAGATCAGGATTCGATTAATGCCGCTAATGAGTTAGGTTTAATTATGGTCTTAACAGGCATTCGTCATTTCTTGCATTAATATAAAGTTAGGGTGTGTTATTGCTTAAATTAACGCACCCCAACCAGTTATTAATTATTGGTTAATTTCCCCTATTCAATAGTCTTAAATTTGCCAAAAGTGCGAGGATAGCTTACTTTTGGGGAACAAAGAAAATAGCGCTATGTCTAGCTATTTATTCAGGTCATTTCCTGAAATGCTTTGGACAAAAATTGACCAGACTTGGCGATCAATGTTTCCTCTCCAACTATTAAGAGTGTCAAAATAATAGTGAAGTTTTGTGACAAAGTGCAGTCAGATCTAAGAATCTTTGCTAGAACCCTAGAAGGCTTCTGTGATAAGTCTCTTTAAAGTAGATTGTTTGCAGTAAACTAATCTGGCTAACACGCTTTTGGGCGTAATATAGGGAAAGTTTCTTGCGATTGCTCCATTTGAGAGTAATAGGCGGAAAGATTTTTTTTTAACAAATGTGTATTCGGCGTGATATATGGAAACTTTCCGTCTAACATATAGTGATGTTTTCAAGAGAAGAGAAGAAATGTTATCAACACTTCTAAGTAAACCTGTACAAAAAGCTCAAGAACTACCAGAAGCAATTCAATTGGAAGGCTGCCTCGACGCAATAATTGCCGGTAAGCCGGTTCATTTTCTGGATGGTGGCCTCCGATGATTGCTGCTCTCGATGTCCATTACACCGACACTGCGGCACACGCTGCCGCAATTGTGTTCAAAGAATGGCAATCTGAGGAACCAATTGCCAGCCGCACGGCGACCGAAGAACCTGTGGCGGCATACGAACCAGGAAAGTTCTACAGGCGGGAATTGTCGCCGCTGCTGAGGGTGATCACGCAGATCGGGTTCGACGTACACACCTATGTGATTGATGGCTATTGCCATCTCTCTCGTGACCTTACGCCAGGTTTGGGTGCGTATCTGCACCGTTCGCTGACGCAACCCGCCGTCATCGTCGGCGTTGCCAAGAACCGTTATCGTGATTCGGAACACGCGGTCGAAGTGTTCCGCGCAAACAGCAAGCGGCCTCTCTTTGTCACAGCAATCGGCATCGAATACAACGTAGCTGCCCAACACATTCAATCAATGGCTGGGCAATTCCGAATACCCAAGATGCTCAAGGCCGCTGATGGTCTTGCACGGAGACTGAAATAGTGCGATGCCGAAGGCACTGCATAGTGCGATGCCGAAGGCACTGCGTAGCAGTACGCCGAGCTTGTAGGGTGCGTTCCCTAATCTGGAGCCTACTGCTCCACCGATCGATTTTTGGGAACGCACCATTTTTAGGTGAAAAGGGATTCCTTTGTCTTTAGAAGTTACTGGCAAAACAACAACTAAGCCAGATGCACCCTGATTAAACAGGTCTGCTGAAATCACTAAACACGGACGCTTACCAGCCTGTTCATGCCCCCTTACTGGATTAAGGTCTGCTAGCCATATTTCTCCTCTGGTAATTTCTGCCACTACCCTTCTACTCCATCAGCGAGAGTTTGCTCCCATGTCTGCCTTTCAGAAATTTCCTCTTGCCATAAAGTCTCATTCTTCCTTAATGGGACTTAAACGCCAAATAAAGATCAAATCGAGTATAATCGTTAAAGAGTAAGCACTTTACGTTGAAAGAGCAGCGATGAAAGAGACAACCCCAGCCGCGATGCCCCCATGCTTTGACCGATGGTGTCGGCGGTTTG
>NZ_JAPZRB010000040.1:0-2911 GCF_027531105.1 Microcystis sp. LE18-22.4A | reverse complement strand
GTTGACCCTTTTCCCTGTTTTGCTTCTCGCAAAGCTCGTCAGGATTATTATGGCAAAATTACCTTTTCTTTTATTCAGGAGTTTGAGGCTTTCACATAACAGTACTTGTCTTTGTATTGAAAAATGTGTCCGTCAGTCAGCGTAGCCACTCCTTTTTGAAGTAGTTCCTTATACAATCCCTGCTGTGACAAAGCTCGATCACATGCAATGTACACCCAATAAGCCAAACCTGAAATTACTTGTTCTGGCTCAATTGCACAAGGTCGAGTATCTCGAATCCGGATCTGCTCTCCTTCGTCTATCATCTCTAGCACTGGAGTCCCTGGACAGTGATACAAAAATGTCCATTTTCGTAAGCAGATATCTAAAGCTGCCAGTCCTGAGCGGTTAAATACATCTATAGTTTTACCTGCTTTAGATTCTGTTGAGTTACTCACATCTTCAAAATAGTAAACCAGGTTAGTCAGTGATTCGGAAGATAGGGGATATATATAACGATAGAATTGACTAGGTACAAGTGTTAAATCAAACTCAGCAGGCCGTTGATGATAGGGACTAAAACGATGGTATTGAATTTTGATTACACTGGCAGGGGGTTGTAAATGAACAATTAAGGGAAGCCACTCTGCCATCTCGGTATACCAAGTATCTGATTCTCTGGGAATTCCTACCAAAAAATTCCAGTACACATAAATACCTAGTTCCTGCGCCCACTTAAGCAACTGTACGTTCATCCAAGCAGTAGTGCCTTTATCAATCAATTTCAGGATGCTGTTATGCATGCTCTCAATGCCAGGCTGAATCGAATTTACTCCCGCATCTACTAGTTTTTGCAACTGGTTATAAGTTAAGTTAGCTTTCGTTTCATAAAAAAAGGAGTATGGTTCTGGCAAAGCAGCAAGATGGGGCAGCAAGGTCTCTAAATAACTCATATCTAGAATATTGTCAACTGCTTCAAATTGATGCAACCCGTACCGTTGGGCGAGGTAAGTCAACTCTTGAAGTACTCTTTCCGGAGATTTGGATCGATAACCCATACTAGAGCCGTTAAGACCACAAAAGGTACAATGATGTATTTGTCCCCACCAACAGCCCCGAGAAGTCTCGACCAGTAGTCCTGGTTTAATATAGGAAGCTAATGGGGAAGTGGCTAAAGCTTGAAAGTAGTCATCATAGTCGGGGATGGGTATCTGATTAAGGTCTCGCACTGAAGTCCGAGGCGCTACAATTGTCTCACCTTGAGCTTGACCATAAGAGTGCGAACTAATCACTCCATAGGGCAAAGAACTTGGATCGACCTGCCTACCCTGTTTTAAAAGCAGGTGACATAAAGGCCCCATCAACTCATCCCCCTCACCAGAAACCACGAAGTCCACCCAAGAAAACTCTCGCTTTGTTGCCAGCCCCATTTCTCCCTCACAATTAGCTCCCCCCATAAGCGTGATCACCTCTGGAGCAAGTTCTCGAATGCGACGTAGCAAAGCCAGAGATGCACAATGTTGATGAAAGGTGGAACTACACGCAACAATCTTAGGCTGTAAATCTAAAACTGATAGAGCTACTCTATCAATAAAAGTTGTAGCTTTTTCGCGTATCTGCCAAAAGAAAGATCTATAACTGGTGCTTTTGGGAATGTGTTGTTGGAGTCTCTTACCAAGTTTTTGCTTAATCAAACGGAAATATTCGTCATGCGCCGGGTGGAAATCAGGAAAAGCTGCACCAGAAAAAGTCCATTCCCCAAAAAATAACTCTAAGAAACCCCCGCTAATACCTTTATATACATCCAGTCCTATTTCCTCTGCAAACCACAGGTTGGGATAGAGGACAACAGACTCCACATCGGCTTCTTGTAAAGAAGCTTTTAGCAAACCAAGACCAATTGAAGGTCGCTCTACGGCAGCATAAGGCATTAATATTAACAATACGTCTATCATCTCTTTTCCCTTTTAATCTTCTAACCTTTTAATAGCTACCGCAAAGACAATAAATGCCGAGCCTTTGGAAAACCGAATTTGAATAACAAAAGCTCGGCATTTTGTGAAATTCGGAACTCAAATAGGATTACTATAAACTTGTAAGATGGCGTCCTCAGCTTCAAGGTATTCCTGTTTTCGCAGTCCTAAACTATATCGCATCAGGACATCATCTACTCTCTCTCTGTAATGCTTGGAAATGGTTTCCCGAATTAGAGAATCGCTGAATACTCTCAAACAGGCATGGCAGTGATGAGCATAGCGGTTTTCCCAGTCAATTTCTGGATTTTTTGATGCTGCCCAAGCCAGAATTTTTTCGGGTCCATCTACAAAAAGCCATATTTTCATGAAGTCTTTACCGGCTTCCTCAAGCTGTTCGCCCAGAAAACCGCGTTTCCAAGGTGCATTTAATTCAGGGATTTTCTCCCGAGTTAAACCACAACAGAAACCTACTTCACTGTCCGGCGTTACTACGATAGTATTTAGATCTGTCTTACAACCTCCTCTCAAATGCAGATTGTGGCGGTTAACCATTCTCTCTGAAGGCTGTTCAATTCTATCCTCAAGAGACATTGGCATCCAGGGAGACTCAATGATAATCAACTGCTCCCTAGATGTACTTTCCCACAACTTCTGGAGTTCTGGGTGATGTAATAAACCTGCTGCTGTAACGCGCCGTTCCTTTTGGCATTCCACTACGATTAAGGTTTGATCTAACCCAACTTCAACCCCTAAGCAGGCAGCATTGACTACTGATTGCTCAGGAACCCATTGCTGGTGAAAATCACCTGTACTAATGGGACTTAAACAAATTTCAAGCCCAAATAAAGCCTAAACTGGCTTTGTAAGCGGCAAACACATCCCGATTCTCGGTCAGCCACTCAAAGAAACGGAAAGACATCGCTGTCCGAAAAGCTGCCAAGGCTTCCACAAAAGTG
>NZ_JAPZRB010000377.1:0-1650 GCF_027531105.1 Microcystis sp. LE18-22.4A | reverse complement strand
GCCAAGCTTTTCTGGTCGGAACCCCCTAAGCCGAGTTTTCAAGGTGCTGCGCCGTCCACTTGGTTTTCGAGACTGGCCTTTTAATTCTAACGTAAAGCCAACCTAGAACGGCGGGGTTTCAGACCCAAAATTTCCGATGAGAAAGTTATCCGCAATCAATAAAGTATCGAATCGGGGCAAGAAAAATTCAACTAATAGGAGTTTAACTGATGACAGCCGCCACTGAAAAAGATTTAAAAAGATTAGAGGATTTAATCATCGGTATTGCCAACGGACAAAAGGCGATCGAAAACCGACTAACCACCCTGGAAAACCGACTAACCACCATAGAAAACGGACAGAAGAATTTAGAGTTAGGGCAGTCGGAAATTAAAGGCGATATCCGAACCCTAGATGCGAAGATAGAGGGTTTAAGCGATCGAGTTAAAGTTATAGAGAACGCGGCGGGGAAAACCACCGATCTCGCCGAAAAAGTCGGGGAATTGAAAAACTGGAAACAGATCGGAGTAGTGGTGATCACCGCTGCGCTCAGTTCGATCCTCAGTGGTGTTACGGGTGGGGTAATCGGTTGGCTAATCCGAGCGGCGAAAGTTAATCCCTAATGGCGTTGCCGAATCAAGAATATGAATGCTGATTTTGCACCTGTCCACCAGTCAACCTCGTCCTAGGTTTTAAAAATTGCCCAAAAAGACAGGTAATAATTATCCCCAAAATACTCTAGGGAGTAACCTAAATAACCAACCTTAAAAAAACTCGCTGCTACACTTGAGTTAGTAGATGCACCCTGATGAAAAAGGAGAGTCAAAGAAAGCTCTCCTTTTTTTTTGTTGAGAAAGCAATCCCGGGGGGATTTAGCCGCGGTTAGCAGGTAGTTTCGCTTTGCGCGCCATGTCTTTGAAACCATTCAAACTTGGACCAGGGCGACGGCGAGACATACTAGGAGTAATCAAGTATTTTGTCGCAAATTCCACTTCTTGCGGCTCTACTTTACCGTTAGTAGCGGCTAAGGGCGACGGTGCGCTCACAGGAGCGGCGGGAGTTTCTTTTACTTGCTTTTCTTTCTTGATAGAAGTTTTTTTGGCTTTTTTCTCGGCTACGGGGGCGGCAGCAGACTCCACAGCAGGGGCAGGCGCTTCCACAACAGGCGCGGCTGCTGCCGTGGTTGCTGTCGCTTTTTGTTCACCATCGGTTTCTTTTAGTTCTAGGTAAAAGTCAGATTTTTTGCCACCAAAGAGATTTTTTAACATCGGGGATCACTCCGAGAGTTGGGAAAATGTAAAAGACTAGGTATTTTAAAATTTATCATTGACCGGGATCAGGCAGCAAACAAGATTATTCTCTTGACGATTTGCCTCTTTCATCTATTTTTCTTTGGATAATCCCTATCAGAAAAAGTGTTTTAAAACAAGTTAAATTTACAAAAATTAACAAAAATCTAGAACGAGAAACCCCGACGCAAACAAGGGCAAAAACTGCTAGAGACGTTGTCAGCAACGTCTCTAGATTATTTAGGGTTTGCTGAATAAATCTAAAAACCTTGTTGGATAAGGTTTTTAGACTTTTTTTCCCTCAAAAAGTGCCGACCATTGGAGTGATTGGGGGGAAAATTCAGGTACTTTTTCCCTGAAAATTAGGTAGTTGACCACCTGA
>NZ_JAPZRB010000094.1:0-48831 GCF_027531105.1 Microcystis sp. LE18-22.4A | reverse complement strand
TCTTTCTTGCTTTTCGTACCATGCTTGTGTTCTGAGATGGAGAGCTTTATTGTAAACCAATCTTACACAGCCCAAAGTGCGCCGCAATAGCGACTCTTGTGTTGGTGTGGGGTAAAATCGAAACGAATAGGCTTTTTCCATACCTCACATTTTAGCATATATTTCGTAAATGTGCTAATATTTAACAGTAAAGCCGTCGTAGAACGACGGGGTTTCAGACCCAAAATTTTCGATGAAATTTACCAGTAGTCAAAGCGAACTCAACAGCAATTTATCCCTAGTTAGTCGGGCCGTTGCCAGTCGTCCTACCCATCCGGTGTTGGGCAATGTTCTCTTTTGTGCCGATGAGGAAAAGGGCGAAATTAGCCTGACTGCTTTTGATTTGAGTTTAGGGATTCGCACCAGTTTTCGGGCCGAGGTGGTGGAAGGGGGCAAAATTACCCTGCCGGCAAAATTGCTTAACGATATTGTCTCTCGTTTGGGAGAGGGGGAAATCACTATCTCTGTGGAAGAAAACGAGAATGATGAGGAGCATAGTCTCGCTTTCCTGAAAACTGCCTCGGCACAGTTCCAAATTCGCGGCATGAAAGCCGATGAGTTCCCAGAATTGCCCACGGTGGCCGATGGGGAAATTGTTAATTTACCTGTAGTTGCCTTGACAGAGGGACTAAAAGGTGCCTTGTTTGCCGCTAGTGGCGATGAAACTAAACAGGTGTTGACGGGGGTACATTTAACTAAAACCGTCGATTGTCTAGAATTTGCCGCTACAGACGGTCATCGTTTAGCGGTGGTACAAACTCCCCTAGAGGAGGTGGAAAGTGCCTCTGGTGGCTTTAATGTCACCATTCCGGCCCGGGCCCTGCGAGAATTGGAAAGAATGATGGCAACAAAACAAAATATCGAGACTATTACTCTGCATGTGGATGATTCTCAAGTCATCTTTGAAATGGGGGAACAGAGGTTAACCAGTCGTAAGTTAGAAGGGGCCTATCCCACTTATAATCAGTTAATTCCTAAATCCTTCGAGCGCTCTTTGGTTTTAGACCGCAAACAATTAATCCGTTGTTTGGAATTAGTGGCGGTTTTATCGGACCAAAAGAATAACTTAGTCAAGTTTAGTCTCGATAGCGAAAATGACCGTTTATCCCTAGCGGTGGAATCTCCTGATTTAGGTAGTGCTAAAGAGTCCATGGCGGCGGAAATTCAGGGAGAAAGTGGCGATATTGCCTTTAATGTTAAATATTTGATGGACGGTTTGAAGGCTTTACCTAATAATGATATCCAAATGCAGTTAAATGCTAGTACCCAACCGGTTATTTTTACCCCCTTGGGAGGTTTAAAGATGACCTATTTGGTGATGCCGGTACAAATTCGTCAGTAAGCTGTCCGCGCATTTAAATTGCTTGTTGAGACGAGGCAAGAGATAAGACCCCCCCGGCCCCTAGGGCTGATTCATTCTCCGAATCTAATTCTTTTTTTGCTACCTTTAATCGCTTATGAGGTAAGCAAAGCACGACGTTTTTAAAAATTTTCAGCTATGTATTTCGAGAAATCGACTAAAAACGTTGCCAGATAAGGACTTGAGAGAATGACATTTGAGAGAATGAAACGACCCTAGGGCAGGGTAGGGTTGATTCATGAATCAACCTACAAAGCACGACGTTTTGACAAATTTTCAGCTATGTAGGGCTTGCTGAATAAATCTAACAACCTTGTTGGATAAGGTTGTTAGACTTTTTTTCCCTCAAAAAGTGCCGACCATTGGAGTGATTGGGGGGAAAATCCCTGGACTTTTTCCCTGAAAATTAGGTAATTGACCACCTGAAAATGGGTAAAACCCCACACCCCACACCCTACCACGAAAAACTTTTTGCCGCAAACCCTATGTATTTCCGAGAAATCGACTAAAAACGTTGCCAGATAAGGAGTTGAGAGAATGACATAAGAGAGAATGAATCGGCCCTACATCTGGGGGGTGACTAGCGATTTCTAGCTTAACCTGCGTTCGGGATAACGCTATAGAAGAGACTGTTAGAAAACCTTGGCCAATTCTAGATTCTCAACTCCTTGATTAATAGGCGATCGCTAACAAGAAGTCCTCCCTACCGATGGACTGGGTTTTACATCAATCTGCTTAAACCGAACTCAGTTTAATTTAGGCTTTTCTGCCGAAAACAAAAGATAATCATCAAACGCCATAAACCAACCCCGATTTCTTGACCAAGCTTCAAGTCCAGGGTTATCTTTCTGGAGATCGATAACTAAATCATGCTTACTAATTCCTTGGCTAATCTGGGCAAAATAATGAACCATTGCCGGCCAAACATATTCACTAATAGATAAAGCTTGGATATTAACAAATCCATGCTTTTTGAGTTTTTCTACATAAGTATGTCGGTCGTATTGATTAGGAAAGGGAATACACATTTTCTTACTATTAACCCGCAGCCAGAAGTTAATTTCTCGACCCACTCTAGGCAAACAATCCGCTATAGCCAACCTTCCACCGGGCTGCAAAACTCGAAAAGCTTCCGCGAAAAAATCCTCACGAGTGTCAAAATGAAAAGCACATTCTAAAGCGGTCAACTTATCAAAAGAATTCTCAGGAAAAGGTATTTGAGTAGCCGAGCCTACTTGAAGTTTTATCCTGTCCGATAACCCTGCTTTAGCTACTCTTTCTTGAGCAATTTCTACTTGTAACTCGGTTGTATTTAGACCGATAATTGAGCCAACATTGTTTTCTCTTACCCAGAGTAAATCCTGTTCAGCAAAACCGAAACCCACATCCAAAAGGTGATCTCCGGCTTTAAGTTCGGCTACTTCGGCTAATTTACGCGCTAAAGCGGCACAAGCTCCGTTATAAGTTGTTTCTTCTTGCCAATAACCAAAATTAAGCCATTGGGGAAAATTAGGATCATGAAGATGAGGATCGCGTTTCGCTATATTAGTATACAGTTCAGAAACTTGAAACTGATCTTGCAAAAACGCCATTTCTCGAGCTGGATTAAGGATAAATTGTTTGATGGTTGCCCAGCGATTACGCCATTCATCTTTGAGGGGAATTTTGCCGATGTTTTCCAAATTATTATCCTCCTAAGGATTTTGCAGAAATATTGCCATTTTTAATTAACCGAATCCCTGAGATTCTCTAGATGCTTTAAAAAAGATTCCACACCTCCGGATTAATCATATAAGGAGGCTTCTCTCCCTGAAGCACTTGTAATATTTGATTCGCCGCCGAAACAGCAGCCGCTAGACTCGCTTCAGGGGTTACTCCGGCTAAATGAGGTGAGAGAATGACATTCTCAAAATTATATAAAGGATTATCTAAAGCCGGCGGTTCTGGTTCAAAGACATCGAGGGCGCATCCAGCTATCAATTTTTGATTAAGGGCGATCCCTAAATCCTTTTCACAAACGACTTTTCCCCGGGAGGTATTAATTAAAAAAGCTGTTGGTTTCATCTTTTTAAAAACTGAGATATTAAACATTTCCCGCGTTTCACTTGTTAGTTCAGTATGCAAAGAAACAAAGTCCGATTCAGCCAGAAGAACATCTAAATCTTTGACCAAAGTTGCTCCTACTGTCTCCGCTTTGCTGGCTGGAACATAGGGATCATAAGCTAATACTCTCATCCCCAGTGCTAGGTTACATTTGTGAGCCACCAGAGTACCAATTCTTCCTAAACCTACAATACCAAGGGTCTTGTTTTCGAGTTGAATCGGTTGCATCTGATTGCGAATTAAATAGTTACCCTTTTTCACACAATGATCTAAAAAAGGGAGCTTTTTGGCAAGGGCTAAAATCATAGATAAGGTGTGTTCTGCTACAGCTGTAGTTGACATTCCGGGATTATTAACAACGATAACCCCCTGTTCTGTTGCTGCCATAATATCAATAGAATCTGTGCCAAATCCAGAGGTACTAATTACTTTTAATTGTTTTGCTAATCGGATTGATGAAGCCTCTAACTTATTAGGATAACGCACAAATACGCCAGATACTTCTTGAATGGCCTCATTAATTTTATCCAGTGTAGGGTTGGACAAAATCTCTATATTAGTAGATTCTTCAAGAAGTTTTTGCCCCGCTTCATCATACATTTTTCCGATTAAAAGAACCCTGTGTTTTTGAATATCCATAGTCAGAGTTTTTGGTGAAGTAGTAGTCATCGTAATTTTTCCTAAATTGAGTTTTAGCAATGAAACAGTTACAGAGATTTTGAGGCTCGATAATCATCTATGGAAACAAGTCGCCAACTAGAATCCTCTAAAAGTTCTAAGACCCATTGATGATACTTAAATAAACTTTCTCGATGACCTACGCTAATAAAAGTTGTCTGTGCTTTTTGTAACTGGTGATATAAGGTTTGTTCGTTGTTCAAATCTAAAGCACTTGTGGCTTCATCTAAGATTACATAGCGGGGATGGGTTACTAACAATCGGGCAAAAGCAAGGCGTTGTTGTTCTCCTAAAGATAATATATTTTCCCAGGGAACTTCCGCATCAAAGCCATGAACTTTTGTGGCTATATTTTGAAGATTAACTTGTTGTAAAACCGATTCAAGTTCTCCATCGGTCATTTCACGGGTTGTTTTAGGATAAAGTAACTGTTCTCTTAGAGTTCCTAAAATAATATAAGGACGTTGAGGTAAAAAGAGAAATTCTTCTAAGGGAGGTCGTTTTAAACAACCAGTTCCTGCATTCCATAAGCCAGCAATAGCTCTTAATAGAGAACTTTTACCTCGTCCACTCGGTCCGACAATTAATAAACCTTCGCCTGGTTCGATAGATAGGGATAAATGTTGAACAATTACCTTTTCATAATCCGGTGTTTGTAAAGTAACATCCTCAAACTCGATCTCATTTTGTTCAAGGGTTTTAATGGTACTAGCATCCTTGGGTTGTCGGTCCATTTCTTCTAAGGCCGACGAAAATTCAGATAGACGCTCAACATAACTGGAAAATCTGCCCAAAGAACCAAATTCAAGGATTAACTCAGAAAAACCATTAGCAAACATACTGCAAGCAATAATAGCCTGATTAACTTGTCCGAAATCAATTTCCCCCCGAATATAGGCCGGAGCGAAGACGACAAAGGGAAATATTTGAATAACTGAGCGATAACTTCGACTAAAAATGTCTTGATTTTTCTCCCAATCAATCTTACTGAGAGAATTTCTGACGAGATTATTAAATCGACGTTGAATGATTTTCAACTCTTGATTTTCGCCTTGAAAAAAGGCAATAGATTCAGCATGATTCCGAACATGAGTTAAAGTGTAGGTGTAATTAGCTTTGGATTCCAATTCTTCTTGACTAATCTTATCTAATTCTCGACTTAAAGAAACAGCAATTAGGTTGCCGATAATTGTATAAGCCACTAGAATCAAGGCGGCTAGTCGGGAAATTGAGAAAAGAATTACTAAAAAAGTAGTCATTTCTAAGACTTTTTCTAATAAAATAGCTCCAAAATTAACAGCATTTCTAGCAATGGGTTCTATTTCTTGGGCTATCCTTTGATCCGGATTATCCACATCGGATCTAAAATTAATTTTGTAATAAGCGCGATGGCTCAAATATTGGGTAACAACCTGCTGATTTAGCCATTCATACCAATCCAGAATAATTCTTTTTTTAACAAATTTAGAAAATGCAGTAAACAGGGTAATTAAAAGTAATCCTAAGCCATAAAGTAATAAACTTGTCATAAACTTAGAGGCATTTTTATCTTGAATAATGACATCAACCAAATAGCGATTAACGAAGCTATTAACTGCATTAGAGGCCACCAGTCCAACAATTACTAAAACAAGGAGAAACAGCATTCCCCATGAACTTATTACCTCTGAAAATGTCCTTCCTTTAGGATCGGTTGGATACCAGTAAGGAGCGGCAATCAATTTCAGATTGTCAAAAAATTGATGAGAACTTTTGACGGTTTCTTGTTGAAAAAATGGAGTTTGCATAGTTTGAATATAGGGTAACTTTTAGGAAATGCCTTGAATTTTTTTTAATTTCAAGCTTTCTAACTTCAAGGCTTAGGATTATTTAATCTCCTAAAAAAGCCTCCAAATCAGTAAGTTCTTGTAAGATTAAATCCTCACTAATCTCCTGCTGAACTTCAGTGAAGTTAATCATCTTCTCGGCTGTTTTTTGAACTTTTTCACCGAAAATACGGTCAAACAGATAATCAACTAAGCGTCTAATATTAGGAAAGTCAAAGACTAAAGAAGTGGGTAAGAGAACTTCTAATCCTTTCTCTAAACGATTTTTCAATTCAATAGAGGATAAGGAATCAATCCCCATTTCTATCAATCCTTGTTCTGAATCTGGCATAGATTTAATCCCTAAAATAATTCTGACTTGCTTGCTAACATATTCTAACAAATATTCCCGACGTTCTCCTAAAGGAATATCCTCTAAAAGATGCAGTACAGAGTCTGATTCTTGAACAGACTTAATGGGAATTTCTGAGAGTCCTAAATTTTTTAGGAGTGGTTTCTCGCCTTTAAATTGATAGATATTTTTGAAACGAACCCAATCCACATCAGCGATTAAAACTTGTGTTTGATTAGAAGCCATAATAGCATCCATCACCCTCAAGGCCATATCTGGAGCAATTTCCCTGATGCCAATCTGTTTGAGCCAGTCCTCATAGTCTTGAGACACTATACCATTACCCGCCAATAATGCCCAATTTAAAGCCGTTGCAGGAAGTTCTTGAAGATGACGGAAATGAGCCAAAGCATCCAGCCAATGACTAACAGTATCATATAAGCCTTGTTCCTTTGCCCCCCAAATTGCACCCGCCGAAGAAAACAGCACAAAATAGTCTAATTGAGTACCCAAAGATAGTTGATGTAAATTCCAAGAACCCTTAACTTTTGCCTGAAAAACTGCTTCGAGATCCTGCAAAGTACAGTCTTTTAATTGAGCTTGTCGGCCTGAGATTCCGGCAAGATGGAAAATGCCACGCAAGGGATAAGCGGTTTTTTCAATCTGGGTAAATATGGCCTGCATAGCCTCAAAATTGCCAACGTCTGCCGAAATAACTTCGATTGATGCTCCTTTTTCCTCTAATTTTCTGATTTTTTCTGATATTTGGGCTAATTCGGTTGCTGAATCCCACAGGAAGCGAGCCGGTAATGAGCGGCGTGTCGTTAAAATGAGATGTTTTGCTCCTAAATTGACTAAATGTTCCGCCAATTCTAAGCCTAGATGTCCTATTCCTCCCGTAATTAGGTAGGTAGCCTCAGGTTGAATCTTAACGGTTGTTGTCTCTAGAGACTTGAGAGGAAGCAGACGAGCAATATAGCCTTGACCTTTGCGGAAGACCAAATGATCCTCATCGTGAGCATGAGTTAATCCTAATAGTAATGCGGTAATATTTTGATTAATATCAACGTCGGGATCAAGATCCAGCATACCTCCCCATAATTGCGGATTTTCTAGGGCAATAACACGCCCCATTGCCCAAAGAGGAGACTGAAACCCTAAAGAAGGCTGTTCTAATTCAAAGGGTTGGGCCCCCTGAGTGACAAGGAATAATTGAGGAGGATTAGGGATTTTTTGAATAGCTTTGAGAAGATTTAAAAGATAGTTACAGCGATTCAATAAAATGGATTCTGGTTGCTCTTTGCCATCACTATTCAAAAGATAAATGATCCGATCTGGAGATGGATTTGACGCAAACCATTCCTCTAATTGTTGTAGTTGATTAGCATTCAAACAAGACTCAGAAGATGATATTTGTGTATTTTTCTGCCCTTGATAAATTATCCGACAGGAATCACACTTTTTCAGTAGTTGCTCTTGAATCCCTAAGGGAAAAGTATCTTGTTCTGGGTCAATATCAGTAAAAATTAGCCAGTTTTTAGCGGTGTTAGGGGAGATTTCTGAACTTTGAGCCAGAATAATACTTTGCTGAAATAAAACACTACCTATTTTTTGATCAGGAGAAACAAATTCTACCTGAGAAAAACCCGATTTAAGCAGAATAGATTCCCAAGTCGATGCTGTAATTATAGGATGATTTGGGCGCAAATGATAATCGCTAAAACGCCACCAACCTTGAGTGACACCAAAGATTAAATCAATCCAGGAAGATTGCTGAGTTAATTCCAACAGTAATAAATGACCGCCTGGACGTAGTAAACTTTGAATATGAGGCAAGGTTTCCTCTTGTAAATTGGCGGTAGAGTGTAAGACATTAGCTGCGATAATCAAGTCATAAGAATGACTGCAAAACCCTTGTAATTTCGGAGCTTTTTCAATATCGAGTACTTTGTATTCTAGTCCAGAAAATTCAGCTAAATTATCTCTAGCTTTCTCTAGAAAGAAGGGGGAAACATCAGTGAATGTGTAGGTAATTTGACGAGAGTTACAAGCTTTAAGAACCTGTTGGGTTGTAGCTCCAGTTCCCGCGCCAATTTCGAGAATGCGGAGGGAGGCTGAGGGGGCATAACTTGAGAGGAGAAGTTCAACGGTTTTAGAGATACCCAGATTGAGAATTTTTGCCGAAGATGTATTTTTATAAAACTCGCTGGCTCCTCCTTGTCCATCTTGAGAAAATAGGATAGATAAAGGAGATATTTTTCCCGTAATAATGGCTGCTAAATTTGTGGCAACTTGTCGAAATAGATTGAGTTCTATTTGAGCATTAGGATAATGATTGATTAAATCCTCTACCGCTAAATCAGGATTAGAGTGTTCGGGTTCTTTAACAATTTTCCATAGGGTATTTTGCTTTTCTAAAATGCCGACTTTCGCTAATATTTCTAGAAGATGATTCCAGAAAGATTTATATTCTTGTTTAAGTTCAGCTTGAATAAAACTTTGATCGGGATCAAGAAAGGTATTCATTTGAAAGAGTTCTAAATCTTTCAGAGCTTTAACAACAAAGTCAGCTGCCAGTTTTTCCATTTCGGAAAAAGCGAGAGAAACTCCCATCAATTCTGAGGAGTGTAATTGGGGTTCTAAGTAAACCTCTAAATCAGTTTTAAGGGGGGTCAAATTTTGTAGCTTACCGTTGGCTAAATCCCAGGGAAGCCAAGCTACTTGATAAAGTAATTTGGCAAAATTAAAGTCCTCTTTTTCTTGATAATAGAGTTTAATCAACTGTTGAACAATTGCGGATATTGTTGGTTTTTCATCTTCAGAATAATGACCTGTTTCTAAGAGGGTTTGCATCAAAGTATTTTTGTCCTTTTCAGATAACATTTTGACTAGATTAGATTCCTGTGGAACAGTTGCAGATGGGGTTTTTAAAGGAATCCAGTGTTGACGTTTTTGAAAGGGATAAGTAGGTAAAGCACATCGTCTAGGATGATAGTCTTGATCAAAACTAAACCAGTCTATCTTTGCACCGCGAACATAAAGTTTGCCCAGACTTTCTAATAAAACTTGCCAATCAGAAAATCCTGAGCGTAAACTGGGTAGAGTTAGAGGTTCAGATGAAGATAGGGATGATTGAACAATTCCTGAGAGAATAGGTTGAGGTCCAATTTCAATAAAGGTATCACATCCGAGAGATTGTAGGAATAAAGCCCCTGGATGAAATTGTACCGTATTTAGTAAATGTTGAAGCCAATACTGAGGAGTCATAATGCTGTCATCAGCAATTTCTCCTGTTAGGTTAGAGACCAGAGAAATTTGAGGTTGACTGAAAGAAATCTCTTGAAGAATCGTTTTAAATTCTGCAACCATTGGCTCTACTAAAGGGGAGTGAAAAGCATGGGAAACTTTGAGTTGACGAACTTTCACCCCGGCATTAGTGAAATGGTTACAGAGTTTTTGAATTACGCTTTTTTCTCCAGAAATAACGGTATGTTGTTCCGCGTTAATGGCAGCAATAGCGATTTTTATGCCTTGGCTTTGGCACTGCTCAATAACTGAGTTCTTATCGAGAAAAATAGCGGCCATTTCCCCTTGATTTTGGGGTAACTGCCCCATCAAATTGCCTCGATGGGTGACCAGTTTTAAGCCACTTTCAAGATCAAAAACGCCAGCAAAACAAGCAGCAGAATATTCTCCTAAACTATGCCCTAAAATGGCGGCTGGTTGAATTCCCCAAGAATGCCATAATTGAGCGAGAGCAACTTCAATCAGAAATAGTGCCGGTTGGGTATAAGCGGTTTGGTTTAAGGGGTCATCTGTATCAGCAAATACGACGTTTAGCAGGGATTTACCCGTTAGTTTTTGATAGTAGTTTTCCCCTGCGTCTAAAGTTTTTCTAAAGGTGGGTTGAGTCTGATAGAGTTGATGAGCCATCCCTGCATATTGAGACCCTTGTCCTGTAAATAAAAAGGCAATTTTAGGCGGTCTTTTTTCATCAGCTATACCATGAATAGTTGACTGATAATCTAGTTGCTTGAACTGACGTAATTGTTCAATAAAATCACTGTTTTTATAGCCAGTTAAGGCTAACCGATTTGAGAAATGAACTCGGCCTGTATTTGCCGTAAATACTACATCAGACATATCCTTTTCAGGTTGACTTTCTAAAAAGTCTATGTAGCGACTTACTAACTCTTTTAAAGCTGGTTCGGTTCGAGCGGAAAGGGTGAGCAAATGATAGGGACGTTTGCTCTGATTGTCTTGAGGAATAATGGGAGGAGCTTCTTCTAGAATAACATGAGCATTAACCCCGCCAATACCTAAAGAGTTTACCCCTGCCCGTCGGGGTAATTTTTCGTCCTTGTCTTGCTTAGTAGTCCAAGAAATAGCTTCATTATTAATATAAAAAGGAGTCTGAGAAAAATTAATTTGAGGGTTAGGATTTTGGAAATGTAATGTAGGCGGAATAACTCTATATTTGAGGGCTAAAGTCGCTTTAATTAAACCGGCAATACCGGAAGCAATCTGCATATGTCCGATATTGGTTTTTACTGAACCTAAAGCACATTCTCCCTCATTTGCACCCTGATAAACTTTAGCTAAAGCATCAACTTCAATGGGATCTCCAAGGGGGGTTCCTGTGCCATGAGCTTCCACAAAACTAATTGTATTAGCATCAACACCGGCAAAGGCTAGGGCTTCCGTAGCGGCAGCAATTTGACCCTCTCCACCAGGCGCAGTAAATCCTAATTTTTGGCCACCATCATTATTAATAGCAGAGCCTTTAATAACTGCATAAATATGGTCATGATCGGCTAAAGCATCTGACAATCTTTTGAGCAGAATTACTCCTACTCCACTGCCAAAAATAGTCCCTTTTGCTTCCGCATCAAAGGCGCGACAATGACCATCAGGAGACATGATCAGTCCTTCTTGATATAAGTAACCAATTTTTTGAGGAGAATTAATTGAAGCAGCTCCAGCTAGAGCCATGTCACTTTCTCCACTAATTAGACTCTGACAAGCGAGATGAACTACAACTAATCCAGTAGAGCAAGCAGTTTGAACATTAACGCTTGGGCCGTGTAAGTTTAGTTTATAAGAAATTCGCGTTGTTAAATAGTCTTTGTCATTAGCTACCATTGTTTGAAACCCTCCCGTTGAATCTAGTGTGAAGGGTTGTAACTCGTCATTACTATCTAATTGACCCCGATTAGGATAACAATTATTGATCAAATAGGTGTTCATACTTGCGCCAGCAAATATACCAATTGATCCTTGATAAGTACTAGGATTATAACCGGCGTTTTCTAAACATTCCCAACTACATTCAAGAAGTAAACGTTGCTGAGGGTCTAGTAATTCTGCCTCTCTATCTGTATAGCCAAAAAATTCGCTGTCAAAGTATTCAACTTGCTCGAGAATTGGTCTAGCTCTAACATAATTAGGCTGATTCGAGAGTTCCGGAGACACTCCCGACTCTTGTAATTCTTCTTCCGAAAAGAAAGAGATAGTTTCGATTCCATTTTTTAAATTTTCCCAGAAGGTTGTTAAATTTTTAGCCCCTGGGAATTGCCCCGCCATACCAATAATTGCAATGTCATGGGTTTCATTATGGCGACGGATCCGATTTTCGGCACGTTGACGGCTTTTTTGTGCTATAACTTGAGTGGTATTTGATTCTTCGCTTAAGCAACGGGCTAGGGTGGCAACGGTAGGATTTTTAAACATTTCAGCAAGGGATAGCTGACGGTTAAAAAGTTTTTCAAGTTCATTTTGAACTCGGATTAAGTGTATAGAATGTCCCCCTAGTTCAAAGAAGTTATCCTCTAAACCAACTGAGGTTAACTGTAAAACTTCACTCCAAACTGCTGCTATTTGACGTTCATTTTCTGATTGAGGTAAGGTTTGATTTTTCTGACGCTCTTTTGCTAAATATTGATCTATTTCTTGGATACGGCTGCTAAATAATCCCTGTTCAAAATCCTTTTTTAATTTGGATTTTTGAACTTTGCCAATAGAGGTTTTAGGAACTAAATTTCTTTCTAAGGGAATGACATAAGCTGGAGCAATTCCGAATTTTTGGGTCAAATGACTGCGAATTTTTCTAACAACTTTTATCCAGTGTTCAAATTGATCAGATTCTGGGCTAAAAGTAATAATTAATAAGTCAGTTTCTCGACTTTGATCAAAGACGGCAAAGGCGGCTGTATAAGATACTTTAACCCCTTCTAATTCTTCGATTGTTGTTTCAAGTTCATGGGCAAAGTAATTAACACCATTAATTATAATTTCTTGTTTTTCTCGCCCAGTAATAAAGAGTTCGCCCTTAAATAAATACCCCAAATCTCCCGTAGTAAACCACCCTTCTTGAAAAACTTCCTGGTTGAGTTCAGTATTATTGTAATATCCTTTAGTAACAGAATTACCTTGAATTTGAAGCTTTCCAATTTCTCTTTCAGGTAAAGGATTATTTTCCTGATCGACTATCCGGATAGTTGCTCCAGGAATCGGCTTTCCTAGAGAGACAAAACTATTTTCTTCGGTGAGTTCATTTTTACTTAAACCGGCTGACCAAGTAATCCCAGAACAGGATTCAGTCATGCCAAAAGCTGGTTTAATCGCTCTCTCCCGTAGTTGATGTTTTTCAAGAATTTCTAAGAATAGGCGAATCGTTTTTACTGAAACTTGCTCGCCAGCATTCACTAAAAATTTCATTGAGGAGAGGTTATAAGAGGCGTGCTTAAGTTCTTCTGCCTGTTGATTAATTAAGGAAAATGCAAAGTTAGGGGACCAAGAAATGCTTACTTGATGCTTTTGAATGAGTTCTAACCATTGGAGGGGTTGGCGTAGGACTAATTCCATCGGAACGTGAATTTGATGACAAGCCAAATCTACCGCCATAATTCCTAAAAATACGATAGCTCCTACATGATCTAAGGGCATCCAATTAAGGGTAACTTCTTGTTGGGTAAAGTGGTTCATTGCCACTGTACCAGCAGTCATGGACAGAATATTATGATGAGTTAATATTACTCCCTTGGGCATACCTGTACTACCCGAAGTAAAGAGTAATAAGGCTGGAGCTTGTCGATCAAGAATCGGCAATTGATGGACTTTAGAGGGGGCTTTTCTGAGTTCATTAACTGAGATAACTTGCCACCCTTCTAGATGAGAGGAAGTTCCTAATTTTTCAATTTCAGTAATTAGTTCACTATCGGATAATATCAAAGGATTGTCTAAAATTTTCCAAACATTCTCTAGTTTTTTGACGGCAGAATTTTCCAGATCATAGCTAGGAGCAACGGTCAAAGGAACTGGAATAATTCCCCCTAAAAAACAAGCCCAGAGTGCGGGAATAAAGTCTTGATTTTTGGCAATTTGTAGAATGACTTTATGCCCTAATTTTATTCCTTTTTGTTCCAGTCCATTTAAAATAACCAGAGCATCTTGATATAAGTCTTGATAACTCTGAAAATCTTCAGTTGCGTCATTTTTGATATAAGTAATTCCATGATTATTATGTTTAGTGGCAGTTTCTAAGACTTCTGACAGAGTCCGCCAATTATCTTCCAATTGTCCTCCAAAACTGATTGAATGCTTAGACACTTTTTTTACACCTCTTGATCAAAAATAGAACCAATCTCGAAAACCCTATGAATCAGTATATCGCTACGCGCAAGTTAAAAGTCAGAAGTGGCCAATTCAAGTTTGAATTGTACCTCCTAGGGCTGCGATGGTCAAGGGCTTTTTGGGGTTGAAGGTTGATGGCAGTCGGTCCCTCGGTCTACCTGAGCTTGTTTGATGATTAACTGAGAAAAGTTTTGAGCGATGGTACTTAAAGGATCGATCGCTTTAATGGAGTCAATTCCTTTGAGTTTGAGAGATTTTGTTAAGAGATGAAATTCGGTACACCCAGAAATATAGGAGCGAGTGTTATATTTCTCTAATAATGCTTCTATATCCCTAAGAATACTTAACGGATCGTGTCCTCTTTTTAGCACTTTATAGATCATTTCATGAATCAACTTTTGATCGCTTTCTGAGAGAGAAATAATCAGATCTGCGGTGGTGCAGCCTTCCTGAAATAATTTTTTCTGGTAAGTCCCTGTACTAGCAAGTAAAAGGGTAGGTTCATTATATTCTTGGAGTTCTTGATCCGCTATTTTAATTAAGGAAAGAAGTTTATCCTTCAGATTTTCGGAGATCTGGGGTAGAGCATAATGAGCCGTACAACAGCCAATGACTATGCAATCAGCCAGTTTATTGAGATGTTCCAGATTGACTTGGATAAAATCAATAAATTCTCTTTCTTTTCCACTATCAATAGAACCTGTGCGATCGGGTGCAGAGGGAAGAGAAAAAACGATGACATTAGGGGATTCTTGTTCCTTATCAATAAAAGGATTATATTCATAAATCGACTTAAGAAATTCGGCGGTAACCACTGGTCCCATACCCCCTAAAACGCCAAGAATCGGTAGTTTTGTCTTCATTAAAATCTCCTGCTCGTATAATTGCTGTTGACTAAAAATTAAAATCTTCTGTGAACAGATCCTGCCCCTCTTGAATAAGATTTTCTGAGGAAGCTAAGGATAAGTTGATCAAAGGTTCATGGGCAAATTTTAAAACTTGCTCTAGCCAGTTTTTGAACAAATCTATGAGCAATAAAATTCGCTCATGGATAAATATATCTGTGTTGTAGATTAGCTTGAGATAAAGTTCTTCTTCCTCAACAAAGATAAATTCTAAATCAAATTTAGCGGTCATCATTTTGGGGTCAATGGAGTTAACTGTAATTCCGTTCAATGCCAGATCTATATTTTGATTATTTTGCAGGACAATTGCCACATCAAAGAGAGCATTCCGGCTAGGATCTCGTTGTAAATTCAAATCAGATACGATCTGATCAAAGGGATAGTCTTGATTATCATAAGCCTCTAAAGTGGTGGTTTTTACTTTGCTAAGGACATCCGTAAAACTGTCGTGATCTGCTATCTGATCCCGCAGGACGAGAGTGTTAACATAAAATCCGATTTGATCTTCTAAATCAGGATGATTTCTGCCGGCGATAGCAGAGCCGATTGTAATTTCATTTTGCTCAGTATAACGGAATAGAAAACTCTTAACCAAACTAACTAAACCCATAAATAAACTGGCTTCTTGTGCTTTAATTAACTTCTCAAAAGTATCGATCAATTCGGGTTCAGGTTGCCATGTAATTGTATTTCCTTGAAAACTTTTAACAGGTGGGCGCGGATAATCAACAGGTAAGTTAAGACGCACAGGGACAGGAGTTAATTTAGCTAACCAGTAATCCCGTTGATCTTGAAGTTTCGAGGTTTCTAATTGACTTTCTTGCCAAGAAGTATAGTCTTTATAATGAATTCTGAGAGGGGGCATTAATTGGGAATTTTCTTGTCCATAGGCGTGATAATGGCTGAGGAAATCTTTAATTAAAACCCCTGCTGACCAACCATCAGAAATGATATGGTGCATATTAAACAAGACGATGTAATTCTCTTGGCTTAGTTTAAGTAAGTTAACTTTAAGTAACGGTCCGACTTCTAAATCAAAAGTCGTTTTGGCATTATGGCTGATCGCTTCTTCGATCAAGTTTTCTTGTTCTGTGCTAACATAAGCTGTCAGGTCTATTTGTTTAATGACAAAGTTCATTTGATTATGGACAACTTGACGGGGTTGATTATTGATTAAAGTAAAGGTTGTCCGCAAAATTTCATGGCGTTGAATTAACTGTTGAAAGGCATTTTCAAAAGCATCAATATTGAGATTGCCCTTGAATTGATAAGCACTGGGCATTCCGTAAGCATTATGATTTTGATCTAGAAATTCTAAAGCCCAAAGACGACGCTGACCATGAGACATCGGATAGGATTTTTGGGGGGGAATTGCCGAAATGGGTTCTTGATAATTGTATTGAGTCTGGGAGATTAAAGTCGCCAATCCAGCAATGGTTGGAACTTTAAAGAAGTCAGCCAATTTTACGGATACATTTAGTTCTTTATGAACCCGGGTTACAACCCTTGATAAGAGTAGAGAATGACCGCCAATTTCAAAGAAGTTATCAAAAATACCGATAGGATGTTTAGAGAGAATTTTTTCCCAGATACTAACGAGATTGGATTCTAAATAATTCCGGGGTGCAACATAATTAGAATTCACCAGAGATTTACCAGTTTCTCTGAGTTCTCTCAGGGAGTGCAGGTCAAGTTTCCCATGTCGAGTTAAGGGGAATTGCTTTAAAAAAATAAAGTAACTCGGAATCATATAAACTGGTAAAAATTTGGCAAGTAATTCTCGAATCTCAGCAATTTCTAGAGTTTTGTCTGTTTGACAGTAAGCAGATAATTGAGTTTGATTATTAACTTGAACGGGTAAAACAATCGCTCTTTCAATGGGAGCATAACGAGTCAATTGATATTCAATTTCTCCGGGGTCAATTCGATAACCATTGACCTTAACTTGATTATCTTTTCGTCCCATAAACTCAATGATACCGGGAGCAGTTTGCTTGCCTAAATCGCCGGTTCTAAAGAGAGTTTTTGTCTCATCAAGAAAGCTAGGTTTAAATTTTTCTTGAGTCATTTCGGGTTGGTTATGATAACCCGATGCTAGGGCGGCACCTTCTACACAAATTTCGCCGATTACATGGAGGGGAACGGGATTATTAAATTCATCAAGAACCCCTAAGCGATTGTTATGGAAAACTTGACCGAGGGGGATTTCGCTGTCTAAGTTTTCCTTGATTTCATACTGGGATACTCCCACACAAGTTTCTGTAGATCCGTAAACATTGCTAATAATTTCTGCTGGAAAACGTTTCCGCAAAGCTAAGGCAGTTTCCCGATCTAATTTTTCCCCTCCTACCGAGATATATTTTAAGCTGGAAATGGTTTCTCCTGGTTCAAGTAGCCCCAAGATTTCTCGATAGATAGATGGGGTGGTGTGTAGGGCATTAATTTGATTTTCCTGTAGGAAAGAAACCAAATGTCCTATATATTTTATTTCGTACATATATAGGGATGCACCTATGGTTAAGGGGAGAAAAATATTACGAATAGATGGATCATGAGTAACAGCAGCTGTGAAAATATAGCGCCATTCAGGATGTTTATCTAAATCAAAGGTAAGTCGTAAGCTTTGAATAACATTCAAAATTGAGATGTGACGGCCCATGACTCCTTTAGGATTACCAGTTGAACCTGAAGTGTAGAAAATATAGGAGGTTTGGCTAGAATTGCGAAATATTTTAGGCTCATCTTTGTCATATTTTTCAACAATAGGATCGATTTTATCTAAGCAAATTTTCTCCATTTTTTCAGGTAACTTAGAGATAAAATTACTCTCCGTTAGGCAAACATGACAGCCACTATCTTTTAAAATAAACTCAATGCGACTGTGAGGATATTGAGAGTCTATAGGAACGTAAGTCGCTCCAGTTTTAAAGGTAGCCAGAATCCCGATGATTAAGTGGTGATTACGCTGGAGCATGACCCCAATCACTTTTCCTACACCTAGCTGATATTCCTGCTGTAAATAATGAGTAAGACGATTGACTTTTTCATTTAATTCTTGATAGCTAAGGCTAATTTTTCCCGCAATTAAGGCGGGAGCATTAGGGGTTAATTTAACTTGAGCTACAAAGTCATCAATGATGGTGGCTTTTTCTGGGAGTTTGCGAGTTTTTCCCGTTAATTGTCTGAGTAACTTCTCTTGTTGGACTGGGGTTAATAAAGGTAACTGATAAAGGAGATGATTAGCATCGTCAATGATTCCCCTCAGCAAAATTTGAAAGCTTTCAATAAATTGTTTAATTGTCTCTTGTTTAAATAGTTCTGTATTGTAATTGCAGTAAATAATGAGGTTATCATTAAGTTCAATTAAGTTAAATCCTAGATCAAAAGGGGTGTAACTAATTGGTGACGGTGGCAAGGATACTTTTAAGTCTTTAAACTCAGGCAGAGTTAAACTAGGATCCATGTTAAAAGATACAGAAATGAGAGGAGAACGAGAAAAATCTCTAGGTAATTGTAAAGCTGCTAATAAATCCTCTAAAGTATAACTCTGATGGCGAAAAGCGTCGATCAGGGTTTGTTTAGTATGTTGTAAATGTTCAATAAAAGAGGTGGTAGCATCGACTTGTATCCGCAGGGGTAAAAATTGAGAACAAAAGCCTACTAAGTTGTCACTGCCTTCTATTTGTCGCCCAGAAATAGGAATACCAATGACTAAATCCTTATGACCAGAAATTCGACGCAAAAAAGCAGTATAAGCGGCGAACATCGTCATAAATAATGTAGCTTTATTTTTGCGTCCTACTTTCTGCAAATTTTGCCCAACTTCAGAGGGAATGACTTGACTTTCTTGTCCGCCAGTGTAGGTTTTAACGGCGGGACGGGGAAAGTCGGTGGGAAGCTCAAAGGTTGGGAGATCTTCCTGATAGGTTTTCAACCAAAAATCCCGATGCTCTAACATTTGTGGACTTTGCGTCTCTTGCGCTCGCAAAGTTAAATATTGCCGAAACTGCATCGGTGGTGTGAGAACCTCTTTAGTTGTGTTATTTTGGGATGAATAAAGTTGACCAATTTCCTGCAAAATTAATCCTAGTGACCAACCATCTGCCACAATATGATGAGTTTTTAAAGACAGCAGATAATGGTCAGGTTTTAAGCGCATTAAAATCACAGCAAATAAGGGAGCAATCGACAAGTCAAAGGGTTTTTGGGAAAACTGAGATCGTAACGCTAAGGCCGTCGCTTCGGGATTATCTTCATCCTTCAAATCAATGAAGTTTAATTTAATTTTAACTTGATTGACAACTTCCTGTAATTCTCCTTGTTCTATAATTTGGGTTCGCAAAGCTTCATGGCGATTAATAACTTGATTAATCGTTTTTTCTAAAATGTAAACATCTAAAGAACCTCGTAATTCTAGAGATGTTGTGACGTTATAGGATGCTGAAGCATTACGGTCTAATTCAGCTAATAACCAAAGCTGACGTTGAGCTTCACTGGTGGGAAAGGATTGATTTAAAGATGGTAAATGTCCCCTACCATCTTCATCTTCAGAAAGCGGCTTTTTTTCTTCTTTCTTGACTTGGGGGCGTTTAGCATTAGCAAAAAAACCGGCTTGCTGCAATTCCGTAATCGCTTCTTTGACGGCTACTATAACTTTGTCTATATCTTCATTAGTATGGCAGGTGGAGAGAAAACAAACTCGTTTTTCCCATGTGTAGATTCCTTTAAGATTTAATAGGTAATAAAAGAGGGGTAATTCGATGGGTTGTAAAAAGATACTATAAGCTCCAAAGGGTTCAAAGCGGAATAAAGACCCAAAATTAACAACCCGAATCGGAATGCCTATTTCTTGAAAGAATTGATTGACTTGGGTGGCTAATCGATGAGTTAATTGATTCACTTTTTCTTGAATCGTTGGGCTGTTTTCCCGAAGATGTAACAGCACAGCACGACAAGCAGCAAGGGCTAAAGGATGACGACAAAAAGTTCCCCCAAAAGCGGTTAACTCGGTTTGCGGATGAGAGTCATCTCCGTATTGCCAGAAACCGCCGTCAACGGTATCTAAGAAATCTGCTTTACCGCAGATCATACTAATTGGTAAACCTCCTCCAATGGCCTTACCATAAATGACTATATCAGCTTCAACATTGAACCATTCTTGCGCTCCTCCCGGAGCAATCCGAAAGCCGGTAATAATTTCATCAAAAATGAGTGTGATTCCTTTTTTATGGGTTATTTGTCGTAGTTTTTGCAGAAATTCTTGAGGCTGTAAATCGGGTTTGCGACTTTGAACTGGTTCGACTAATACGGCGGCTAAATCATCAGCATGAGTAGCAATAATATCGAGGCTTTCTTCAACTCCATAACTCAAGACTATTACGTCTTCAACCATTCCTAAAGGGGTGCCTAGACTTAAGGGTTGAGCAGTGGTTTTATCTTCTCCTACTCGTGCTAAGATGCCGTCAAAAGTTCCATGATAGGAGCCGGCAAACATAACGATTTTTTGACGTTTTGTCCGGGAGCGAGCAATGCGAACAGCCGCCATAATCGCCTCGGTTCCCGTATTACTAAAAGCGACTCTTTCGACTCGGCCCATTTCACTAATTAAAGCGGCGGTTTCGGCGGCCAGATTTGACTGCATTCCTAAGCCTATTCCTCGATTCATTTGTTCTTGAACTGCTTCAATGACAAAATCAGGACTATGCCCAAAAAAGTTAACCCCAAACCCCATAGCTAAGTCAATGTAATTATTGCCATCAATGTCCTTAAAATAAGCCCCTTGAGCGGATTCTGAAACAATCGGATATTGAAATTCTTTTAAGGCCATGCGGAAGTCAATGGTCGGTTTAACATCTACCATTGTCTTACGGCTATTTTGTGAATAGGCTTTTGATTTGGCGGTTTTCTGGTTATAAATACTCTGTAAATTTTGAATAAAGGCTTGTTGTTGTTCGGTTAAGGATTTGTTCTCAGTGAGCTTTAAGGCTAAGGGGTTTAAATTGGGAGAACTAGGTTTCTCAGGAGATTTGGGCTTCTCTTGAGAAACCGGCGGGTAAGTTTCTATTTTAGAGCTTTGGGCAGGAATGATTTGAGTCTGATTCGTTAATATTTCGGGGACTATACCTGGAAAAACGGGGGCAGCTTGAAGAACTTCTAATTGCTTGATAATGGTTTTCTCATGGAGTTCTTTTAGGTCTTTTAAAGATTGTAATTGAGCCATCATTAAGGCTTCTTTACCGGAGCTTTCACCGGAGACAGTAAGCTTAGTCCTTGCAGGAATTGAGAGGGGTTCATCTGGCACACAAGCAAGAATTAATTCTTGTCCATTGTTAATGGGAATATTGTTTTGTTTAGAGAAACTATTCGCCGTAGCAAACCCACAACTTTTTAAAACGGAACACCAATTTTCACCCCTTAATAAGGGTGTATCTGAGCGTAATTGTTGATCCTGAAAGCGCCACCATCCGGGGGTTAATCCAAAGGTTAAATTCAGCCATGAGTTATTTTCTACGGTTTCGAGGAGAACTAAGTAACCGCCGGGGCGCAGAAGTTCCCGAATATGGGTTAGAGTTTCTGTAATATTTCGGGTCGCATGAAGGACGTTAGCGGCGACAACAATATGATAATTATGGGCAGGTATCCCCTGAGAAATGGGGGACTTTTCAATGTCTAGTTGATGAAAGTTTAGGTTATATTTTTTCTGAAATTTTTGCCTAGCTTGATGCAGTAAGAAGGGAGAAACTTCGCTAAAAGAATAAGTGACATGATCGAGGTTTAAGTGGTGAAGAATTGCTTCTGAAGTGGCACCAGTTCCTCCTCCTATTTCGAGAATTTGATAGGGGCGATCACTATTAGAAAAGTTGGTTAAAATCTGGTTAATAGCTTGGGCGACTCGTTGATTCATCAATCGAGATACGGGAGAATTGCCATAGATACTTTCTGCATGAGCAACGGAACCTTCTGGGAAAATTAATGTCAAGGGGTCTATATTTCCCTTGAGAACTTCTGCTAAATTTTCGCCGCAGCGTTGCAACATTTCTAATTCAGGTTTTGCAGATGGACAAGTTTTTTCTAGCTTTTGTAGGGCTTGGGGTAAGGAAAAAGAGTCAGGCAAGTTTTTGACAGTCCAAATATTCCCTTGATTTTGAAGAATATTAGCTTGCTCTAAATCCTGCAAATAACGATTGAGCAAAATGTGATATTTGGGGGCAACAGGTAAGGTTTGTCTTAGGGTTTCTATTGTCCATTGTTCCCCTTGATTAAGTTTTTTCCCTAAGGACTCTAAAGCCTTGATGATATAGGCTGTAGCGATGGGTTGCAATTGATCAATGACTTGCAGATAATTGCTTAATTCTGTCTCGTCATCGATAACTTTAGCCGTTATTTCTGAAGCATTTTCTAAGGGTTTTTCTTTGACAAATTGGCAGAGGTATTCGGCGATATCAACAAGAGTTTGTAAATCGGTAAAGAGTTGATCTATTTTCACTTTGACTTGAAATTTTTCTTCAATTTTGCGAGAAAAGTCAGTCAAGATAATTGAGTCTGCTCCTAAGTTTAGTAATGTCTCATCCTCCGGCAGTTCGTTCTCATCTTCTTTCAGAAGTAAAGCCAAAATTGATTTTAATTGATTACGGATTTCCTGTTGATGTTTTTGCATATTGAAAACTGTGGTTTCGGTATCGGTAAGGTTAGAGGTTTGTGCGTCTAGGAATATTTTGTCAATGCTCTGATTTTCTGTTCGAGGATTAGGCTGAAATTGGAAAGGTTTCCTTTGAAAGGGATAGTTCGGCAATCTGACTTTTTTATAGCCATAATTTCGATTGAATTGTTCTGGATTGAAAGGCAGGCCATTGAGGTAGAGTTGTGCCAAGGCTGAAAGAATTGTCTGCCAGTTATCTAAGCCACGATTGAGAGAACTTAACCAGATGACCTCATCTTTATAACGACGACCTTGTTCTGCCAGTATTGGTCTTGGTCCCACTTCTAAAAATAGGTTATATCCCTTGTTGAAAGCGGTTATTAAACTCGACAAAAATCTTACTGGTTCTCGGCATTGTTTGCTCCAGTAAGCGGCATCTGGTGCATTTTCTAAAAGCTCTCCATCAAGTCCTGAAAGTAGCAGAATTTGGGGGCGTTGATAAGAAATTTGACGAGCCTCTTTTTCAAATTCTTTTAAAATTGGCTCCATTAAAGGGGAATGAAAAGCCTGAGTAACGGGGAGATATTGAGCGGGAATTTTTTGCTTTTTGCAGGTGCTAATAACTTCCTCAATGCTGGCACTTTCTCCAGCAATAACAATCTGTTGAGGGTGATTAATGGCAGCTATTGAAACTGTTTGAGTATAATTTTTAATTAGGGAAATTACTGTCTCTTCATCAGCAAAAATTGAAGCCATTTTCCCAGAGGTCGTGGTTTGCATTAATTGCCCCCGTTTGACAACTAAGGCGAGTCCAGCTTCTAAGCTAAATACTCCTGCGATACAAGCTGCTACATATTCTCCCACACTATGGCCAATCAGTAAACTGGGGGTAATTCCCCAAGATTTCCATAGCATTGTTAGGGAATATTCTAGGGCGAATATAGCCGGTTGAGCGTAAGCGGTTTGATTGAGTAAATCGGTCTGTTCACCAAATAATATTTCAGTTAAAGGATGGTCTAAATACTTCGCTAATATTTCGGCACATTGATCAATATATTGACGAAATGTCGGCTGAGTTTGATAGAGTTGATGTCCCATGCCAGGATAACAAGCCCCTTGCCCTGTAAAAAGAAAAACAATTTTAGGGGATTTTTCCGATGTAAAACGTTGATAAAAAGTCAAATCATCAAGCGGGGTTTCTTCAGCAAAAGCGGCTAATCTTTGTTGTAATTCTGGACAAGTATCACCAACAATGGCTAAACGTTCAGGTAAATCTATCCTTCCGACAGCTGCACTATAACAAATATCTCCAATTTCAGGATGAGATTCTAGGAGGGTATGAAAACGTTTAGCTAATTCTTTTAAAGCGGTTTTGTTGTGGGCTGAAAGAGTTAAGAGATGACTAGGAATTTGTTGTTGAATTTCTGAGATTTTGCTGACGGGTGCTTGTTGAACAATGACATGGGCATTTGTGCCGGAAAACCCGAAAGAACTTACCCCAGCTACAGGGACTTTATTGTTATTCGGCCAAGGTATATTTTGAGTAGGAATTTTAATAGGATGGTCTTGCCAATTAATCAGAGGATTAGGGCTTTGGAAATGAAGATGGGGCGGGATTTCACCCTGTTGAAGAATCAGAATTGTTTTAATCATTCCAGCCATGCCAGCAGCGGCTTCAAGATGGCCGATATTGGTTTTCACTGAGGCGACATAAAGAGGGTCAGAGCGCTTTCCATAAACTGAGGCAATGGCATTCAATTCGATGGGATCTCCTAAAGAAGTGCCTGTGCCATGAGCTTCTATGTAGCTGACATCTTCAGGGACTATTCTGGCATCAGCTAGAGCTTGACGGAGCAATTCTTGCTGAGCGGGTCCACTGGGTACGGTTAAACCGGCAGCAGCACCATTATGATTCACCGCCGAACCTCGCAACAGGGCAAGAATTTGATCCCCGTTTTTCTGGGCTTCTGATAAAGTTTTTAAAATCAAAACCCCACAGCCTTCCCCTCGCACATATCCGTTAGCAGAGGCATCGAAGGTTTTGCAACGCCCATCGGGGGACATCATTCCCGACTGAGAAAGACTAATCGTAATTGCGGGTTCTAAAATGAGGTTTACCCCACCCACTAAAGCGAGTTCACATTCACGATTTCTCAGGCTACGAATCCCCTGATGGACGGCTACTAATGAGGATGCACAGGCTGCATCAATGGAGAGACAAGGACCGTGAAGATTGAGAAAATAAGATAGCCTTCCAGCGGCTGCGCTTAGAGCATTGCCAGTGCCAAAAAAAGAGTCAATTTGATCATAGTTTGTGCCGTAAACCTTCAGAGCATGATCAATGCTAGTAATCCCCACAAATACCCCTACCTTATTATCGGCTAAATTTTTCAGAGGTAAATTGGCATTTTCTAACGCTTCCCAAGCAACTTCTAAGAGTAACCTTTGTTGAGGATCCATGGAGGCTGCTTCTCTTGCTGAGATCGAAAAGAAACGGGCATCAAATTCTGTGATATTCTCTTGAAGAAATCCCCCATAAGCGGTGTTCATTTTTCCTAAAGTTGGTTCTTGAGAATACAGTTTTGAGATATCCCAACGGCTTTTAGGAACTTCTACTATAGCATCAAGTCCGGCTTGACAAAAACTCCAATACTTTTCTGGGGAATTAATACCTCCAGGAAAACGACAAGCCATTCCGACCACCGCAATGGATTCACTTTGTCTCGTCTCTAATTCATGGATACGAGCTTGCATTACCTCCATTTTGCTTAAGGTCGTTGCCATTAATTTTTTGTAATCTATACTCTCAACCATGCCCCATTCTCGATAATTTCTAAGTTTATACGCCGTTAAACATAAATTAGGATGCTACTATCAGTGAATATAAACAAAAGTTTAACCCCACAGAGTTAAGCTTACTCATGTTCACCTACTTAGCCTACCACATCTTATGGCTTTTGAAACATTATTTTTAAAATTTAACCTCCATATTGATCAAGCTCCGTTAATTTTTGATTAAGTAATCTTGCCAGTTCGTCTTCACTGAGGCTGTCATAGGGATTATGATTGTCAGGAATTGGATTTATTTTAATCTCAAAATCGAGATGATTGGCTAGAATTTGTTCCCTTAAGTAGGTACTTAAGCTGAGAAGATTAGGATAATCGAAAATGATCGAAGATGGCAATTTACAACCTAAATCTGTTTCTAAGCGATTTTTAAATTCTATGACCATTAGAGAGTTTAAACCTAAGTCTAAGAATGATGTTTGTTGAGGAATAACTTTGTTCCCATTTAACCCTGTCACTTCTCTTAATATTTTCTCCAGTCCTTCTACTAAAGCGTTTATTCGTTCGTCTATAGAGACAGATTTTAATCGTTCTAATAGTTTTGCTGGACTTGTTTGTTTTTGATTTTTTAGGGTTAATACCTCGCTAAAGAAGGGTTGATTAATATTGAAAGTTTGATTAAAAATCGACCAATTAATATCGAGAACTATCCCTGGGGTAATATCATCTAAAATTATCTGGTTGAGATATTGAAACGCTTGCTCAGAAGGCATCATCTGCAAACCCCAATTAGCGAAACGTTGTTGATCAATTTGGTTGCTCGTCTCCCAAGCTCCCCAATTAATACTAATACCAGGTAATCCTAAACTTTGCCGTTGCTGCATTAGAGCATCCATGAAAGCATTAGCCGCCGCATAATTACTTTGACCCGGTGAACCAAGGATGACAGCCGCAGAAGAAAAGCTTACGAAAAAGTCTAAAGATAGAGAGCGAGTATAACGATCTAATAATAAAGTTCCTGCTACTTTTGGACTCATTACCTTTTGATATTTTTGCCAACTTTGATTACTGATAAGCCCATCTTCTAAGACCGCTGCTGCATGAATTATTCCTCGTAAGACGGGCAAGTCTGCCCCAAAACGAGAGAATAAATTTTTCATATCTGTGGGGGAAGTAATATCAGCTTCAATCAAGGTTACTTTTGTTCCTTTCTCTACTAATGGGGCGATCAATTCTGTTGAAGATTTAACATGGCGACTACACAAAACTAGGTGACTTGCTCCCATTTCTGATAACCATTGAGCCACTAATCCGCCGAGTTTTCCTCCCCCTCCCGTGATTAAATAAGCCCCTGACTGATTAATAAACTGTCGTTTTTCTGAGATAGGAAGAGATGCAGAAACTAACCTGGCTGCGTAGCGGTTTCCTTGACGTAAAGCCAAACGGAATTCATGGGGGAAACACTTTAATTCATTGAATAAAAGTGCAGCTTCATTAGCTTCTTTATGTATTGGTAAATCTAAACAAACACAACCCATTTTAGGATACTCTTGATTAATGACTGCTCCTAATCCCCATAAATGGGACTGTTGAGGAGATAAAGCCGTATCATTGCTAATCTTATTAGCCCCGCGAGTAATCAGCCATAAATGGGGTAATTTCTCCCAGTTATTAGTGAGGGTTTGCACTAAATTTAAGACGGCATGAGAACTCTGATATACTGTATCTAGAACTTCTTCAGCTTCTGAAGATTCCCAACAAAAAACAACACCAGTCGGAAATTCTCCAGATGGATAAGCTTCTTGATAGAGACGCTGAAAATCAGATTTCTGAGCCGGATTGATCACAAAAGAATCTTGAGAATAACATTGATAATTCTGCCCCATTTCTACAGTAATTACTTTTTCTCCTGCCTTTTTGTATAAATTAATTAGGGAATTTAAGTCTGTTTCTGGACGAACCAAGACTAACCAAGAATTTTGAGGATCGACGGCAACAGTTGGCATTGAAGAAAGTTTTTTCCATTCCACTTTATAAAAGCAATTATTTGACTTTTCTTGCCATAAACTCTGTAAAATAGCTGGATTTATGCGCCGTGCTGTTAAGTCAGTAAAGCGAGCGCAAAGCTGTCCTTGTTCATCATAAATATTAACATTTACTCTCATTTCACCATTAGTATCTGAGATGACCTGAACTTCCGTCCAAACTTGCGAAGTTGGATTTAGGAATATTTCCAAGGAAGAGAATCCATAAGGTAGATGCAATTCTTGACCATGAATTTCGGGGAAAGCTGCCCCAATACTCTGTAAGCAAGCATCCAAAAGAACTGGATGAAAATAATAACGCCGATCCGCTAAACTAGGGTTAATACTAATTTTAGCTTGAGAGCCTTTTTTGAAAGAATATAACTCTTGAATCGCTTGGAACTGCTCTCCATACCTGATACCCATCTGCTGATAAAGCTCATAGAATTCACGAATAGAAATCGATTCTTTAGAGTTTTCCCTTTCTAATTTAGTTTGGTTTAATTCTGAGGCAGCCAAGCTTTGTATATCCTTAGGTTTGACTTCACCTGTAACATGAAGAACCCATTGTTCTTGTGCAGAATCACTGCTAAATATCTCAAAAGTATAAATCAGTTGAGATGATTTTTTAGGTTTAAAAATTATTTGGATTATTGAGGGAGTTGGAGATAAGATTAATCCCTGATGGATAGAGACATTTTCAAGGGTGACAAAATGCCCATTAAATATTTTCTGACTTGCGGCTAAAATGGCTTCAATAAAACCGGTAGCTGGAAATACAATGTTTTCAAATACCTTATGTTCTTCTAAATAACTAGGGTTAAGAGAACTCACCTCACCTTCAAAGATCATGTCTCCCGTTGCTAACTTTTTAAAATCTCTAATGAAAGGATGTAACTGAGTCTTGATTGACCCTAGAGAAAATTCCGAATTAGATAGCCAATACCGTTCTCTTTGAAAGGGATAAGTCGGTAAACTAATTCGCTTACCTTGTTTAAATACTTTAGTCCACTCTACAGAATAACCATTAACAAAAAGTGTCGCTAAACTTCTATACATTTGTGCCTGTTCATCCTGCCCGGGTACAATACTAGGCAACCATAATAGATCCTGGTTGGCAGCAATAAGGCGAGCCATACTCAGTAATACAGGCTTAGAACCGACTTCTAGAAAACAACGATAACCCTGATCAATTAAAGACTGAAATCCTTGACTAAACTGTACAGTATTACGCAGATGAGCTACCCAATAATCAGGAGTTGTAATTTCTGAACCTACAGCTTTCCCCGTCAGATTACTAATAATCGTTAAGCTAGGTTCATGAAAAGAAATTGTTTTTAAGACCTGGGAAAAATCATCAAGAATGGGCTGCATTAAAGGCGAATGAAAAGCATGAGATACCGCTAAACGTTTAGTTTTATGCCCTTGATCAATAAAGTCTTTTTCGAGTTGCTCAACAATCTCTTTAAATCCAGAAATGACGGTAATTGAGCCATTGGCTGAAGCAATATTAACTTGATTTTCATACGAAGTTAGAGCGTTTGCTACCGTCTCATAATCAGCATAAATAGCGGACATACTGCCATTGTGGGGCAATTTTCCCATTAATTTACCCCGTTGAGTCACTAATTTTAAGGCATCTTCTAAAGAAAAGACTCCTGCCCAACAAGCCGCCACATATTCCCCAATACTATGTCCTAAAAGGGCTGAAGGTTGTATTCCCCAAGATTGCCATAATTTGGCGAGTGCATATTCAAGGGAAAAAATCACCGGCTGAGTGATTTGGGTTTCCTCTAATAACTCACTATTTTGCTCTTGAAAGATTAAATCTAAGAGAGATTTTTCTAAAAGGGGTTCTAAAATTTGATCACAAAGATCTAATGTTTCCTTGAAAACAACTTCTCGGTTATAAAGGGTTTCTCCCATGCCGGAATATTGAGAGCCTTGTCCAGAAAAGAGGAAAGCTATCTTTTGTGGAGTCTCTGATAAAATCGGTCGGATTAATGAGTCAGAATTTTCACCATCTTGGTAATCAATTAATGCTCGTTGTGCCGTGGTTATTGAGTCTGCTAAAATACAGATTCGTTGCGGAAAAATCCCCCGCCCTGTACTGGCGGTAAAACAAACATCAGCTAAATTGATAGACTCAGTCAAAATATCTTGATAATTTCTCGCTAACTCTTGCAGCGATTTTTCAGAACGAGCCGAAAGGGGTAATAGATAAAAATTATTCTCCGAAGGTTGAGGTAAATCAGCGTCAATTTCCCCAACAATGATATGAGCATTCGTTCCACTAAATCCAAAGGAACTTACTCCAGCAATCCTTGGACGTTCGCTGATATCCCAAGGTTTTCCTTGTACAGGAACTTCAAAAATATGAGAACTCCAATCAAAGCGGGGATTAGGATTTTTAAAGTGAAGATGAGGAGGTATTTTATGGTGTTGTAACGCTAGAACGGTTTTAATTAATCCGGCAATTCCAGCAGCACCTTCTAAATGGCCTAAATTCGTTTTTACTGAACCAATAATTAAAGGCCGATTAGGGGAGCGTTGACCAAAAACGGCGGACATACTTTCTAATTCAATGGGATCACCAAGGGCTGTTCCAGTGCCGTGAGCTTCAATATAATCGATTTGTTCAGGCTTGAGATTAGCACGTTTAAGGGCTTGATGTAATAATTTTTCTTGAGCTTGACCATTAGGAACAGTTAGCCCACTACTTGGACCATCATGATTGACGGCTGTGCCATAAATTTTCGCCAAAATTTGGTCTCCATTCTTAAGTGCTTGGCTCAATCTTTTCAGAACAACTATTCCACAGCCTTCTCCTCGCACCATGCCATTTGCGCTCTCATCAAAGGTTTTGCAATGTCCATCAGGGGCAAGCATATGGGCGCGACTTTCGATTAAAGAAATAATGGGAGTTAAAATCATATTAACCCCTCCAGCCAAAGCCAGATCGCACTCACCATTAAGTAAGGCATTATAAGCTAAATGAATCGCTACTAATGAGGAGGAACAAGCGGTGTCAATAGTCATTGATGGACCCTGTAAACCAAGGACATAAGAAAGACGACCCGCCGCCATACTAACAGAAGTTCCTGAACCAGTATAAGCATTAATGGCTTGAGGAGAATAACTTAATTGGGCATAATCTTGAGTCATGCAACCGATAAAAACTCCCGTCTGACTGTTGCGTAATTTTTGGGGATTTTGTCCAGCAGATTCTAAAGCTTGCCAGGTGGTTTCCAAGAGTAAACGCTGCTGAGGATCCATAGCGACAGATTCTCTAGGAATAATGCCAAAAAATTCTCCATCAAATTCCTCAATTTGTTCTAGAAATGCACCGTAAGGAGCGTATATTTTGCCGGGGACATCGGGATTAGGATCATACCATGTTTCCTGATCCCAGCGCTCTTGAGGAATTTCTGTTATAGCATCTTTTCCCTGTTCTAAAAGTTCCCAGAAAGATTGTAAATTCTTAGCACCGCCGGGGAATCGACAAGCCATGCCGACAATAACAATAGGATCATCATCGAGTTGTGATTTTTCTGGCTGTTTTTGAGAAATTTCTGCTTTTATTTGAGGGGTAAATACTGGTTGACAATTATCTAGAACTTCTCGCTGTAAATAATTAACTAAGGCTTCAACGTTCGGAAAACGAAAAGTAATTGTCGAAGGGAGAGAACAATTAAAGTCAGTTTGTAACAGATTTCGTAACTCTGTAGAAGTGAGAGAGTCCATCCCCAAATCAAAAAAGCCTTGTTGAGGGGAAAAAGTTTCATCATTTGAGCGTCCTAAGACAGTAGAAACACGCATAATGATATGATTAGTTAGCCAATTAGGACGCTCTTTTAAGGTTAAATTTTGCCATTGTTTTAAAAACTCAGATGAGGGGGCTGCTTGGGGGTTTCCTTGAGGCAGAAAGTTTTTATAAAAGCTTTGATGAATATAAGGAAATTGTTGCCAGTCAATCTTAATTACACCAGCGCGAATAATCTGATTTAGGAGAATTTTTTCGAGAGCATTAAGGGCTAAATCGGGTTTCATAGCCCCATATCCTTTAGCGGCTAATCTCTCCAAAACATTGCGATCTACTGCTGCACCTATTTCGCTCCAAGGACCCCAATTTATGACCGTTCCGGGTAAATGATGCGCCTGACGATAATAGATAAAAGCGTCTTCAAAGGCATTAGCTGCCGCGGCATTGGCTTGTCCAGCTGAGCCAATTAAAGATACAGCAGAAGTATAACAGACAAAGAATTCTAATGGGTCATTTAGGGTGAGTTGATGAAGCAACCAAGTTCCTTTAACTTTGGGAGCTAAAACATAATTAAAGCGCTCTGGTGTTAGTCTTAATAAGGTGGTATCGTCTAAGGTTCCAGCAATGTGAAAAACGCCCCGTACAGGATATTTAGAACGGCATTCTTCTAAGACAGTGTGCAGTTTTTCAGCATCGGTAATATCAAGTTTTTTGAGGGTAATTTCTGCCCCACTAGAGGAGAGATTGGCTAATATTTCAGGGCTAACTCCTTCTGCCCCTCGACGACTACACAAAACTAAATTCCGCGCCCCTTTTTCAATCATCCATCGGGTTGTTGCTAATCCTAACCCCCCTGTGCCTCCTGTGATTAAATAATAGCCATCAGGACTAAAATTGATATTTCCCTCTTCAAGTTTTCTCTGCACTAAACGGGGATAAAAACGCTGTTCCCCCCGCAAAGCAACCCGGTTTTCTTGGGGATTACTGTAGATTTCTTGCAGCAGTTTGTCGGCTGAGTTTACTTCATCTGGATCTAGGTCAATCGCCTTAAAATTAAGTTCAGGATGTTCTAAGACTAGGCTGAAGGCTATTCCTAATAAGGATGCTTGAGAGGGAGAGGTCAGGGTTTTAATGGCTTTTGCTGGTACTGCTCCTTGAGTCACTAAAATCAGAGCCGGCGGATTTTCTTGCTGCAATAACGCTTGTAAGAAAAAGAGAAATCTTTGACAATGAATCTCGACTTGTTGATCCATTTCTCCAGGGATTTTTTCTAAGCCCCAGAAGTACAGTATTTGACGAGTTTCTGAAGTTATCGAGTTTCTCAATATTGATAGGTAATCTTCAGCCATCTCCGGGTTAATATCTTGGGAAAAGACGCAGGAACAACTTATTCCTCTCTGTTGGAATAGAGGGATTAAACCGTTAGCAATTCCTTGACTATCTGCCCAGATTATTTGATGATAGTAAGATTTTGCCGGAAGAGAAGGTAATTGCTCACTGCTGCGACTAATGATGACACTTTGTTTTAATAAATTTCGGGTTTTTGCTTGGCTTGGTTCGATAATATTAATGTCTTCAAATTGATTCTCAATCAGTAAATTTTGCCAATCTTTTGTGCTGATTAACGGATAACCATTCCGCCGCAGATCTTGACTACATAACCACCATCCTTCTGTCAAGCCAAAGGTTAAATCTACCCAACGTCTTGCCCCTGTACTTTCTAAGAGGATTAGTAGTCCCTTAGGAGCGATGAGAGAGCGCACATTTTCCAGGGTTTTTTGAAGGTTGGCTGTGGCATGAAGAACATTAGCGGCGATGATTATGTCAAAACTGCCGGGGAGAAAATCTTGAGTAAAGGGATTTTTTTCAATGTCTAAAGTTTGATATTTAATAAAGGGATAGTTTCTAAAATTTTCCTTGGCTCTTGTTAAGAAACTAGAGGAAATATCGGTGAATACATATTCGATATGTTCTGTGGGTAAGTGAGGTAAAATGCCAGCAGTAACGGCTCCTGTTCCTCCTCCAATTTCGAGAATTCTTAGGGTATAATGGGGGGGTAAATTCTCAATAGCACGGCTGATTGTGGTGGCGACTAACTGATTCATCAATTTAGCTCCGGCGGCTTCCGAATAAATTGATGCGATCACTTCTAAATCCCCTTGAGGAAAGAGTAATTCTAATGGCTCAACTTGACGACTCATGACTGCTGCCAAAGCAGAGCCACAACGCTCCATGAGACTAATTTCTGCTGGATAATCGGCAAATTCTTGGCGGAGAATTTTAATTTGCGATGGCGATGAAGGTGCTTCTAATTCTTTGACGAATAACCAGCCATCTTTTGTCTGATTAACGATTTTTTCTTCAGCTAAAATGCTTAAACATCGAGATAATAAAGGTCGGTAAAAATCGACAATTTGACCTTGATTTGCTATCTGTGCTTCGGAATAAGTTTGACCTGATTTTGGCTGTCCATTAAGTTTTGTTAAGGCTTCCCAAATATAGGTTACGCTTAACTTTTCTAAGGCCTCCATTAAGCGCTCATATTGCCCCAATTTTTCCCCTAGTTGTTGTTCTAACTGTGCGGGGTGAATTTGATTTTTAATCACCTGGGGAGCTACTAAAGTGTCTCTGCCATTCCCTAATAATTCCTCGGAAGGTATCCATTCTTCTAGATAGATTTGAGGGGGGATTTCTTGGGGGATAATCTCTTGAGATTGAACGGCTTTTAGTTCTAAGTTGGTGAGGGATGCTAAGGGTTGACCTTGGGGGGAATAGATATCAATATCAGCGATAATAATGTTAGGGTTAGGGGAGGAGTTTTTCAGTCGAACCGCGCTGATTACCTGCTCATCAGGAGGGTGGAAAAATGCCAATTGCCCAAGGCGAACAGGAACATAAGTTACTGAGGATTCTTCTTGAAATAAAATGGCAGCAATCCCTTGAAAACAAGCGTCTAACATAGCGGGATGGAAATGATATTTTTCCCGCTCTAACCTATCGGTTAATTTGATTTGAGCAAAAGCTGTATTTTCTCCGCGCTTCAGTTGATGAATGAGCCGAAAGTTACTCCCGTAATTTATCCCTGATTTTTGATAAGTTTCATAAAAGGAGTTGATATCGACTTCTTCGGAACAATTTTTGGCGATTTCTTCTAGATGACAATGGGTTAAATTAGTTGATTTCAATTCCTCAATTTTTCCAGTAACTAATATTTCCCAATTTGGCTCAAGTTCATGGTAAATTTTAAAGCTTTTTTGCTCAATGATTAACTGTAATGTGTCTTCCGTATCTTTTAAAATTAATGCCTTCTTAAATTCAACATTTTCTAAAATAACTCTTTGATTCTCCCCGGCAGCTAAAGCCATTTCTATCAAGGCAGATGCTGGCAATATGGCCTGATCAAAAACCTGATGTTCTCCTAAAAATGCAGGTTTATGTTGACTAATGCTCCCTCGATATTGAAGGAGAGCTAAGGGAGAAGGAAAATGATCGCCTAGTAAGGGATGTCCAGAGTAATAATTAGGGTTTTTATAGCTAGAAGACTCTGATTTATTGCCAGAATTTATCCAGTAGCGTTTGCGGATAAAAGGCGAATTAGGTAAACTAATTTTTTGCCCCGGATGTGAGCGATGAAAGGCTTCCCAGTTAATATTAAATCCTCGTACATAGAGTTGACCTAGCACCCTTTGCTCATGCTGATCACTGTGACAATCTTCCCCTAAACTAGATAACCATAGAATTGAATTTACCCCTAACTTTTGACGACCTATATTAATGAGATTGGCACTGATTCCCATTTCTAGGAATATTTGATATCCCATTTGATGCAAAGTAGAAATTCCCTGGGCGATTTCGTCGGATTTTTGCCTAATCCTTTCCCCTCTATTCACGGAATTTTTGAGAGATTTTTTCACCACTTCACCCTGATAAATTAGGGTAATATCGGGAGAGTTAGAATCGACTTCTGGGGTGCTTTTGAGCAAGGATAAAAGGTCTTCTGAGTTGGGGTTTTGTGGGCTAATTTGAGCGCGTTTCGCCACCAGCTTGACGGTATCTTCAAGGGAAAAAACGCCCGCTTGTTGAGCGGCGAGATATTCCCCTAATCCAGAACCTAAAATCGCAGAAGGAGAAATTCCCCACGATTTCCAGAGTTCACAAAGAGCATATTGATAGGCAAATAATACCGGTTGTACAGACAAAGAAATCTGAGGCTCTAAGGCTTTTTTAGATGACAATAATTCCTGAAGAGAAAATTCTAAATATTTTTTAAACAGATGCTCGCACTGCCTAAAAGCCTCATGAAATACTGGCTCATTATTGAGCAGGGTTTCAATGATTTCTGGACTAATTTCTTGCTCGTCATGGCAGAGAAAAGCAATTTTAGGATGGCTTTGCGCTTCTCCATAAATGATGTCGAAGCTATTATTTTGAATATTTCGAAATTGCTTTTCATCCCCATCGCTCTTGAGAAAAGCCTGAATGCCTTGGCGCAGATTCTCTTGATTAGAAACTAAAAGAGCGAGACGATGTTTATGGGGAAAACGACCAGTATTTAAAGATAGAGCAATGTCCTTGACGTTGAGAACTGTTTTCTGCTCAAGCTCATCCACAAATTGATTCGTAAAAAGACGTAAACGTTCGGGTTCTTTAGCCGAAAAAGTAACGAGAATGGGGGATATTTTGGGGTTTTGGGGTTGCGGTTGAGGCGGTTCGCTTAAAATAACATGAGCGTTGGTTCCCGATGCTCCAAAAGAACTGACTCCAGCCGCTTTGAGCTTGCCATTATTAACATTCCAAGGACAATTTTGCGTGACGATACTAATCGGTAAGGCATCCCAATTAATATGAGGATTGGGTTTTTTGAGATTTAGATGAGCCGGAATTTCACGGTAGTGTAGCGATAATGCGGTTTTAATTAATCCTGAAATTCCAGCCGCCGCCGCCAGATGACCTAAATTAGTTTTGAGAGAACCGACTAATAACGGGTTAGATTTCCGACGATTGACGCATAATGCCTCGGCTATGGCTTTAATTTCGATGGGATCTCCCAAAGATGTTCCTGTACCGTGAGCTTCAACATAATCGATCGCCTCGGCATCTAAACGAGCGTCAGCCAGAGCTTCTCTGATTAATTCTCTCTGCACAGGCCCATTAGGAACGGTAAAGCCGCCACTAGCTCCATCGTTGTTGACTGCGGTCCCTCGAATCACTGCCCAAATGTGATCACCATCTTGAAGAGCGTCACTGAGTCTTTTTAAGACGATGACTCCGCAACCTTCGCCGATTCCAAACCCATCGGCACTTTCGTCAAAGGTTTTGCATTGGCCATCTGCGGCTAACATCTGATTGCGGCACAAGGCGATGACGACTTCTGGAGTTAAAACTAAGTTCACTCCTCCGACTAAAGCTTGTCTGCATTCTTGGGAACGTAAGGAACGGCAAGCGAGATGAACAGCGACTAAGGAGGAAGAGCAAGCGGTATCTACTGCCAAACTCGGACCATTAAGATTTAAAAGGTAAGAAATACGCCCAGCTGCCGCATTAGTATGATTGCCCGAAATATGATAGGCTCCGATGGCATTATAGTCCTCATTTGAGGTAAGAATACGGGCATAGTCATTGTTAGTAATCCCGATAAAAACCCCTGTTTTTCCCCTTCTAGCCGTCGTTGTTGCCATTCCTGCATTTTCCAAAGCTTCATAGGCTACCTCTAAAAGCAACCTTTGCTGAGGATCCATAGCGACGGCTTCCTTGGGAGCAATTCCGAAAAAATGGGCATCAAACTGGGAGACATCATCGAGAAACCCCCCCTGAGAAACATAGATTTTACCCACTTTATTCCGATCTGAATCATAAAAATCCTGCTGGTTCCAGCGCTCCTTAGGTATTTCTCTGAGGTTATTTTTACCCGCTTTGAGGAAAGACCAGAAGGATTCAGGTGTCGCAATATTATGACCGAAACGACAACCTAAACCGACGATAGCTAAGGGTTCGCTTTGTTGAGACTCGAAAGCTTTTAATTTTTCTTTAGCTTCACTAAGAGCTTTAAAAACTCTAGCTTGGATTGATTGGTCGTTTTCGGATAAGTTCTTTTTATCTTGAAAGTCCATAGTGTTAGAATCGACTTGGAAAAGAATAATTATTGCGACTGACGGGGTGACAAGCAGATGGAAAGTGAAACAGGGTGTAGAGTGTCGGGTGTAGGGAAAAAGCTTTAGACTTTCGCCGAAAGATAACGAGGGAATTTGGTTTTTACCTGGTAAGTCGATTAATTTGATGGCTTACAGTATGGCTTACAGTGAGGAAATTTTTCCCCCACCTCACTTAAATTTCCACCTCGTTGTCACCCCTTCAGCTATTACGACCAGACAGCTAATCGTACCTGATCAAGGTAGTAATTGTCAATAGACATCTGCAATAAACGTTTATGGGGTGTGGCATCCTCAGATCTGATAGTCTTGCGCTAATCTATCTTTAAATGTCACACTTTCCGCACTTCTTAATATTCAATTAATAATTTTTACTAATTTATTGCTCCCACAGTAGTTTCTACAATGAAGATTTTTCGTCAAAACAGCTTGGGGAATGTAAAAATATGTAAAAGTATATTATGAAGATGTGCGGAATGTCGGTTAATATGCTATGATGTCGAGGCTCAGAACAATTTTGAACAAGCGACAGAAACCTCGACCTTAGCCCTAGGCGGGTTTCCTGTAGTTCGTATAGCAATAATCCCACTCGTCAGAGACGGGAATTATCGCTTTAAGGGAACTGGGAACGGGGAAAAAAGCATTGTACCCCATGACTCTGAATACCGCCATCAACTACTATTTAGGGAAAAGGTTAAGTAGTCGGACATAAATTCTGTTGTCTATCTTAAGAAATGTAAATTGCCGCAATTCTTACTGACTCCTGACTTGAAAGTGGCAAGTGGCAAGTGGGGAGAATACACAAAAGCTGTCTCCTGTCTCCTGTCTCCTGACTCCTTACCCTACAGTTAACTTTACTTTTGTCCAACTACTTAGAACAGCAATGGAAGCACATCTGGTTTCAATTGATTACCAAATTCGGCAACTTCAAGAAATAGATCCAGTAACTACTCTATTTGGTAATGTAAGTCAGAATAAAACCGGGGAGCAAGATAGCGTTATTGAAGTTATCTCTACAGATTTACAGGAAAAAATCAACAGTTTAACGGCAAACAATTCCGTTAATAAATTAGCATTTTATCTGGCTGTTGTCCAGGTTTTAATGTTTAAATATACTGCTCAAGTCGAGTTTGCCACGGCTACAGCAGCTTTGAATACAGAAAAATTAGATAGCCTGATATTTTGCCGATTCAATCAACAGAATTTTAGTTCATTTAAAGATTTACTAAGAATCATTCGTAAAGATTTACAAGAAGGATATCGCCATCAAAACTATACGCTGGATAGTTTGGTCAAAACCTTGGCAGCAAGAGGAGGAAATCTAGAGAATATTTTTGACGTTGCTGTGATCAAAGAAGGACTGTGCGCCGACATTTCTTCCTTAAATCGGTTTCAATTAGTTTTTGCCATAGCAGCGGATGATAGTGGTGTTTCTGTCACTTTTATTCAAGATAAATTTCCCAGAGATTTTGTCGAGAGAATGCTAGGACATTACCGGAAAATCTTAGAAACAGTGACGAGTAATCCCGATATAGATTTGTCAGAAATTGATATATTAACGACAAAAGAACGAGAACAATTACTGAGAGATTGGAATGATACGGCCATTCAATATCCTGAAAAGCAATGGATTCATCAGCTATTTGAAGAGCAAGCCAAACTTTACCCTGAGAGAGTGGCGGTCATTTTTGAAAATCAAGAATTAACTTATCAAGAATTAAATGAAAAAGCCAATCAACTTGGTCATTACCTACAAAAATTAGGAGTAAAACCAGAGGAATTAGTAGGAATTTATCTAGAGCGTTCCTTAGAAATGGTAGTAGGATTATTGGCTGTTTTGAAGGCCGGAGGAGCTTACGTCCCCTTAGATCCTAATTATCCTCAAGAACGCCTAAGTTATCTATTAGAAGATACTGGGGTAAAAGTGATCATTACTGCGGAATCGCTGCGGGGATTGTTGGGGGAATACCGGGGAATTGTTGTTGCTTTGGATACAGATTGGCCAGCAATTTCTCAAGAAAGTCAGAACAATTGTGACAGTGGCGTAACGGGGGAAAATTTAGCCTATGTTATTTATACTTCGGGATCCACAGGTAAGCCTAAAGGCGTAATGAATAATCATAAGGGGATTAGGAATCGTTTGTTGTGGATGCAGGATACTTATCAGTTAACTAAGAGTGATGGCATTTTACAAAAAACCCCTTTTAGTTTTGATGTTTCAGTCTGGGAATTCTTTTGGCCCTTATTAGCCGGTGCAACCCTAGTGGTAGCTAAACCAGAAGGTCATAAAGATAGTACCTATTTAATACAATTGATCCAAAAGCAGCAAATCACTACCCTTCATTTTGTCCCCTCAATGTTGCGAGTGTTTCTGCAAGAACCAGAGCTAAAAGAATGTAGTTCTCTCAAGCGGGTTTTCTGTAGTGGGGAAGCTTTGTCATTAGACTTAACACAACGCTTTTTTGAGCATTTTGACTGTGAACTTCACAACCTCTACGGTCCGACTGAGGCGGCGATTGATGTGACTTACTGGCCCTGTTTGCCGGAGAATCAAAAAGCTCTAGTGAGTATTGGTCAACCAATTGCCAATACTCAGATTTATATTCTTAATCCGGATTTACAACCAGTTCCTATAGGAATTGTGGGAGAATTACACATTGGTGGCATAGGTTTAGCTCGTGGATACCTCAATCGTCCCGAATTGACGGCCGAGAAATTTATCCCTAATCCTTTTGCTAAGGTCGAAGGAGAAATAGGGGGAGAAATTAGGGCAAAATTATATAAAACGGGAGATTTAGCCCGGTATTTACCCGATGGAAATATTGAATTTTTGGGGCGTATTGACCATCAAGTTAAGATTCGAGGTTTCCGGATTGAGCTTGGGGAAATTGAAACTATACTCAGTGAACATCCAGCAGTTGAGCAAGCGGTAGTCATTGCATCGGAGACAGAAACAGGGAGTAAAACACTAATTGCTTATGTTGTGGGTCAGTCTCAAGAGGGGGAACTCTTGGCGACTTCAGAAAAAGGGCAATTATTCGATGAGCAAATCGAGCAATGGCAAAGCCTCTATAACCAAATTTACAGCCAAACATCGGCAGATTCTCAAGGGATATTTAATATTGTTGGCTGGAATAGTAGTTACACGGGGGAACCTATCCCGGTTGCTCAGATGCGAGAATGGCTAGATGATAAAGTTAAGGTTATTCTCGCTCAACAACCTAAAAAAGTTCTGGAAATAGGTTGTGGAACCGGGTTAATATTATTCCAAGTTGCTCCCCATTGCCAGTGTTATTGGGGAACCGATATTTCATCAGTAGCCTTAGACGATATTCAGCGAATTAATCAAGAAGGGCCTCAGCTAGAGCAAGTCAGGCTATTGCATAGCACAGCCGATAATTTTGAGGGTTTGGAGTCAGAAAGATTCGATACAATTATCCTTAACTCGGTTGTGCAGTATTTCCCCCATATAGATTACTTATTGCGGGTTTTAGAGGGAGCTATCAAGGTACTAACTCCGGGGGGGTGTATTTTCCTTGGAGATGTGCGAAACTTGCAACTCATGGAAGCTTTTCACGCTGATGTAGAACTTTATAAGGCTAACCCTGAGGATGCGATTAAGGATTTTAAACAGCGTGTACAGAGAAAAATTGAGCAAGAAAATGAGTTATTCATTGACCCGGATTTTTTTAGAGCAATTCAGTCCTATTTTCCTCAGATTACTGAAGTCGAGATTCATCTAGAGAGAGGTCAACACCACAACGAATTAACTCAATTCCGTTATAATGTTGTTCTGCGGATTGAAACGATTCTGGATTTTAGCACCGACTTTCCAGAATTAAACTGGACTGAACAGCAGCTGACTTTATCTGAGGTAAGAAATCAACTGGGGAAATCTGAGGGGTTAAGGGTGATAGGTGTCCCTAATTCTCGCTTGTTCAGACCTTTAAAAAGTGCGGAATTGTTGAGGAATTCTCAAGACTTGGGGACGACCGAGGAATTTAGAGCTATTAAATCGGACATTATACCAGAAAATGCCGTAGAACCTGAAGATTTTTCGGCTTTAGCTGAGGATTTATCCCTTTCGGTTTGGGTAACTTGGTCGGATACTCCAGACCGTTACGATGTGATTTTTGCCCCGCTGGAAAATTCCCGTAGAAATTACATCGCTTTTACCCCCACCCACACCGCAAAACCTGAATGGCAACTTTATGCAAATCACCCTTTAAGGTCTAAGTTAAACAGTAAACTGATTCCCCAACTGCGGAGTTATCTGCAAAACCAACTCCCAGAATACATGATACCTCATGCCTTTGTGCAATTGGATGCTATTCCTCTGACAAATAGTGGAAAAATTGACCGTCGCGCCCTACCCTCTCCAAGCTATAACAGTTTAAGGAATTCGGAGAATTTTGTAGCACCTTGTACCCCTCTTGAGGAAATTTTAGCACTGATTTGGGCTGAAGTTTTGGGCATCGAAGAGGTTGGTATTCACGATAATTTTTTTGAACTTGGGGGGGATTCGATTCGGGGCATACAAGTGATCGCTAAGGCGCGACAAATGGGTTTTCATTTTTCTTTACCCCAATTATTGCAACATCAAACCATTCAAGAATTGGCCAATTGCGTTAGCTATGAAATTGATACTTTAGGGACTGAAAAAACGGAAGTTTTTAGTTTAATTTCTCAAGAAGTTCGCCTCAATTTACCGGAGGAAGTGGAGGATGCTTATCCTCTAACTGCTCTACAATTGGGGATGATATTTCATAGTGAATATCAGGGGAATCTATCGGTGTACCATGATGTGTTTACCTATCATATTCGTGCTGATTTTAGTTTTCCCGCTTTACATAGTGCTATTCAGGAGATTGTCCAGCGGCATCCGGTATTACGAACCAGTTTCGCACTCTTTGAATATCAGGAACCCCTACAATTAGTTCACCGACAAATCGATGTTCCTTTAGGATTAGATGACCTAACCCATTTATCTCCTTCTGAACAAGATACGGCTATTGATGATTGGATTGAGCGGGAAAAAATCCGCACTTTTGACTGGAATAGTCCTCCTTTATTTCGCTTTCATCTCCATCGCCGCAGTCAGGATAACTTTAACCTAACTTTCAGTTTTCATCACTCTATTTTAGATGGTTGGAGTGTGGCTTCGTTGCTCACAGAATTGTTACAACAGTATCTCTATCTTCTCGACAAAAAAGTTCTCCCTCTCTCTCCACCTCCCGCTCTCAGTTTTAGGGATTTTGTCGCCTTAGAAAAGAAAACTGTCCAATCGCCAGAATGCCAGAATTATTGGCAAGAAAAACTCAGAGATGTGACGCTGACTAAACTTCCTCAGTGGTCGAAATCTAATCGAGTTAATCAAGATTGGGATTGGTTAGTTCCTATATCTAGTCAGGTATCTCAGGGATTAAAACAACTCGGTAAACAAGTGGGAGTCCCCCTAAAAAGTGTTTTATTGGCGGCTCATTTTCGGGTATTAAGTTTACTGAATAATCAGAGGGATATTGTTACGGGTTTAGTCTCTAATGGACGGTTAGAAGCAGCCGATGGGGAAAAGATATTAGGTTTATTTTTGAATACTTTGCCCCTACGTTTAGAGTTATCTGGAGGCCCTTGGAGCGATTTAGTTAAGCAAGCTTTTGATGTTGAAAGAGAATGCTTATCTTGGCGAAGATATCCCCTCGCTGAGTTACAAAAATCAGGTCAACCTTTGTTTGATACGGCTTTTAATTTTATTCATTTCCATGTTTATCAAGGTATCATCGGGGTGAAAGATTTAGAGGTCTTAGGAGGGAAGTTTTTTAATCAAACTAATTTTACATTGTTAGCTAATTTTAGTCTTCATCCCCTTTCATCTCAAATAGAACTTACCCTTAAATATGATGGGAATTATCTAGGGGAAAAGCAGATGGAGTTAATCGGAGGATACTACGAGAAAACTCTCATCGCTATGGCAACGGAAGGGTTAGAACGTTATGAAACTTGTTGTTTACTTTCTGAGCAAGAACAACATCAATTATTAAAAGAATGGAATGATACTGAGGTTCACTATCCGGATGGGTGTATTCATCAATTGTTTGAGGAGCAAGTTAAGCGCAGTCCTGATGCGATCGCTATTATTACAGAAAATGAACAATTAACCTACCGTCAATTAAACGAAAAAGCGAATCAATTAGGGCATTATTTAGGCAAAAAAGGGGTAAAAACGGAGTCTTTGGTGGGAATTTGCCTAGAACGGACCCCTGAGATGGTTATAGGGTTATTAGCTATTCTCAAAGCAGGGGGAGCTTATGTACCTTTAGATCCAGCTTATCCAACTGAACGCCTCAATGTTATCTTAGAAGATGCTCAAGTTTCCTTGTTGCTAACACAAGCAAAATTAGTAGAGAAATTAGGGAATTATCCAGGGAATCTGGTGATATTAGAGGCAGAAGCCAGAAATATAGCCCTAGAAAGTCCCGAAAACCTCTCTTTACCCGTAAGTTCCAGTAATACCGCTTATGTGATTTATACCTCCGGTTCAACGGGGAAACCAAAAGGGGTTGTCATTGAGCATCACAGCACCACAACCTTACTGAATTGGTCCAAGGAAGTCTTTAGCAGCGAGGAATTAGCGGGGGTTTTGGGAGCTACTTCTATTTGTTTTGATTTGTCAGTATTTGAACTATTTTTGCCCTTGGCTGTGGGGGGTAAGATTATTCTGGCCCAGAATGTTCTAGATTTGCCTAGTTTAAGTGCAGCCAAAGAGGTAACATTAATTAATACCGTACCTACAGCGATCGCTCAACTGCTGGAAATTGAGGCGATACCTGAGACTGTGCAAACGGTAAACCTCGCCGGAGAAGCTTTGTCTAATCAATTGGTCCAGAAGCTTTACCAGCAGGAGAACATTAAGAATGTTTATAATCTCTACGGTCCGTCAGAAGATACCACTTATTCCACTTTTAGCTTAGTGCCTAAAGGACACCATGGACAACCGAGTATCGGCCGGCCTATTGCCAATACTCAAGTTTATATTCTGGACTCTTTTAAGCAACCGGTTCCTCTAGGAACTATTGGTGATTTATATATCGGGGGTAAAGGGTTAGCTCGATGTTATCTGAATCAACCTGAATTAACCGCCGAGAAATTTATCTCCAATCCGTTTAGTAATGAACCCAATGCCAAACTCTATAAAACAGGAGATTTAGCCCGATATTTACCCGATGGAAATATTGATTTTTTGGGGCGGGGTGATAATCAGGTAAAATTGCGGGGTTTCCGCATTGAATTAGGAGAAATTGAGGCAACTCTAGGGACTTATCCCCAAGTTAAGCAAAAGGTGGTGAAGGTTTGGGAAGACTCCTATCGGAATAAGAGGTTAGTCGCTTATCTAGTAGGAGAAAATAGCCCGATAAATACTGAGGATTTGCGTCGTTTCTTGGGACAGAAATTGCCAGAGTATATGATTCCGGCTCTTTTTGTCTCCTTAGAAGCTCTCCCTCTGACTCCCAATGGAAAAATTGACCGTTCCAGTTTACCCCTCCCTGAGATACCTTGGACATCTGAGCAGGATTTTGTCCCCCCGCATACTCAGAAAGAAAAGATTTTGGCCAGTATTTGGCAAGATGTTCTCAGCATTAAACAAGTGAGTCGTTATGACCGCTTTTTTGAAGTTGGGGGCGATTCTATTCTCAGTATTCAGGTTGTCGCTCGCGCTCGTCAAGCCGGGTTGAAGATTACCCCTAAACAGATATTTGAATATCCTACTCTTGCTGAACTAGCTACAGTTGCCGATTATTCCACAGCCGAATTAGCTAAACAGGGTTTAGTGACGGGTATTGTGCCTCTCACTCCCATTCAACTGTGGTTTTTTGAGCAAAATCGCGCTGAAATGCACCACTTTAATCAGTCTGTCCTCTTAGAAGTTCCCCATCACCTGAAAGCTGATTTGTTAGCTCAATCTCTGAGAAAATTAATTGAACATCATGACGCTTTGCGGTTACGGTTTACTGTGGAGGAAGGACAATGGCAACAAGTTAATGAAGGAATGCCGGAGGAAGTACCTTTTGAAGTGATTGATTTGTCTTCTATTCCTCAATCTCAGCAAAGGGAAACTCTCTTAGCAATGGCAACAACTCAACAGGCAAGTTTAAACCTCTCTACTGGACTATTAATCAAGGCGGTACTATTGGAATTGGCACCCTATCAACCCAGTCGGTTACTGATTATTATTCATCACTTGGGGGTTGATGGTGTATCTTGGCGAATTTTGTTAGAAGATTTATTGATGACTTATCAACAGCTAGAAAGGGGGGAGAATGTAGAACTTCCACCTAAAACCATAGCCTTTCAGGATTGGGCGCTTCTCTTGAGGGATTATGGACAAGGGGAAAAAGCGAAAGAGCCATTAGACTATTGGTTAACTCAACCTTGGTTAGAGGCGAGAAATTTACCTGTAGATGACGAGGCTGGAAAACAATACAATACAGTAGCGACGGCAAATGATGTCACGGTGACTCTAGATGAAGAACAAACCCGGGCTCTCTTGCAAAAAGTCCCCGCTGCCTATAACACTCAAATTAATGAGGTTTTGTTAACCGCTTTAGCGGAAACTTTGACACAATGGACAGAAAATTTGACCATATCTCTTGATTTAGAAGGACACGGACGAGAAGATTTGTTCAGTGAGGTTGACTTATCGAGGACGGTAGGTTGGTTTACCAGTCTTTTTCCGGTTATTTTGCGACTCCCCCCCGAAAATCACCCCGGTGAGCGGCTCAAATCTATTAAAGAACAGTTACGAGCTATTCCTCACAGGGGAATTGGCTATGGAATTTCGCGATATTTGAGTGATGATGCTGATATTAAGTCTCAATTAGCTGAAATTCCTGCCAGAGAAGTTTTGTTTAATTATTTAGGTCAATTTGAGCAAGGACAATTGCAAAAAGGGGATTGGAAATTAGCGGATGAGTCTAAGGGGCCCAATCACAGTCTTAAGGGACATCGTAGTCATTTATTAGAGATTACGGCCAGAGTTATCGAGGGACAGTTACAAGTACACTGGACTTATAGCGATCTCATCTATGAACGTTCGACGGTAGAATATTTAGGGCGCAGCTATAAAGAAGCTTTGCTGAAATTGATTGAGCATTGTTTATCTCCTGATGCTGGGGGTTACACTCCCTCAGATTTTCCAGTAGCGCACTTGAATCAACAGGAATTAGACGATATTCTGGCAGAAATTGACTAATAAGGAGAATCTTTCATGGCAGACACAAAAAATCAACCCGCCAAAAATGTGGAGTCTATTTATCCTCTTTCCCCCATGCAGGAAGGGATGCTCTTTCATAGTCTTTATACTCCTGATTCAGGGATTTATTGTAGTCAAACTCTAATTACTCTGGAGGGAGAAATTAACCTTGCAGTTTTTAGGCAAGCGTGGGAAAAAGTTGTAGAGCGTCACTCGGTATTAAGGACTCTATTTCTTTGGGAAAAACGGGAAAACCCTCTGCAAATTGTGCGAAAAAAGGTTGATTTGCCTTGGGATTATCAAGATTGGCGCAATCTTTCCCCCACAGAACAACAACAACGTTTAGATTTATTGTTAGAAACAGAGCGTCAACAAGGGTTTGAACTCAAAGTTGCTCCTTTAATGCGCTGCTTGATGATTCAACTATCGGACCAAACTTATAAATTCCTCTGCAATCATCATCATATTATTCTGGATGGTTGGAGTATGCCTATTATTTATCAAGAAGTTTTAGGGTTTTATGAGGCAGGTATTCAAGGGAAAAGTTATCATCTTCCTTTGCCGCGTCCTTATCAAGATTATATTGTTTGGTTACAGCAGCAAAACCCATCTATTGCTGAGAGTTTTTGGCAGCGAACTCTTGAAGGGTTTATGACTCCCACCCCCCTGAGGGTGGACAGACTCCAGTTAATGAAATCTGAAGGTAAGCCGACTTATAAAGAGTATAACTGTCATTTATCGGCTTCTCACTCCAAAGACCTGCAATCTTTGGCGCAAAAGCATAATCTGACCTTATCTACTCTAGTACAGGCCGCTTGGGCGATTCTTCTCAGTCGCTATAGTGGGGAGTCAGAAGTTTTATTTGGGGTTACGGTTTCTGGTCGCCCCCATGATTTATCAGGGGTAGAACATAGGGTAGGATTATTTATTAATACATTGCCGCTGCGAGTCTCCATCAGAGAATCAGATTTATTGCTATCTTGGTTACAGGAATTACAGCAAAAGCAAGCAGAAATTCAGGATTATGCTTATGTTTCTCTGGCTGAAATACAGAGATTAAGTGATATTCCACCGGGGGTTCCCCTGTTTGAGAGTTTGGTCGTTTTTGAGAATTATCCTAGAGAAGCGTTATCGAGAGATTCTCGTCAATCCTTAAGGGTTAAGGATGTGGAGAATTTTGAGGAAACTAATTATCCTTTGACGGTGGTTGCTATTCCTAAACAGGAGTTACTGATTCAGTTAGTCTATGATACTAGCCGTTTTACTCAGGATACGATTGAACGGATGGCAGCACATTTACAGACTATTTTAACAGGGATTGTTACTGATACTCGGCAACGGGTAACACAATTACCTATATTGACAACACAAGAGCAACATCAGTTATTAGTAGAGTGGAACAATACCGAGGCAGATTATCCTTTAGATAAGTCTTTACATCAATTATTTGAGGAACAAGTTGCACAGAATCCGCAGGGAATAGCGGTTATTTTTGAAGACCAAAAATTAACCTATCAACAGTTAAATAACCGGGGCAATCAGTTAGCTCACTGTTTACGAGATAAGGGTGTAGGTCCAGAAAGTTTGGTCGGGATTTTTATGGAGCGTTCCCTAGGGATGGTCATCGGTTTATTAGGGATATTAAAAGCCGGGGGAGCTTATGTACCTTTAGCTCCGGATTATCCTACCGAGCGCTTGGGGGATATCCTCTCAGATTCGGGGGTTTCTTTGGTGTTAACTCAGGAATCTTTAGGGGATTTTCTTCCCCAAACTGGGCCCGAGTTACTGTGTTTAGATAGGGATTGGGAAAAGATAGCTACCTATAGTCCAGAAAATCCCTTCAATCTAACGACTCCTGAGAATTTAGCCTATGTTATTTATACATCAGGTTCAACGGGAAAACCCAAAGGCGTGATGAATATTCATAGAGGAATTTGTAATACTCTGAAATATACTATTGGTCATTATAATATTACCTCTGAAGAGCGCATTCTCCAAATTACTTCCTTGAGTTTTGATGGTTCAGTCTGGGAAATTTTTTCGTCTTTAATATCTGGTGCTTCTCTAGTCGTGGCTAAACCTGACGGGTATAAAGATATAGATTATTTAATAGATTTAATTGTGCAAGAACAAGTAACTTATTTCACTTGTGTTCCCTCAATATTGCGAGTTTTTCTGCAACATCCCAAGAGCAAATATTGCCACTATTTAAAACGAGTAATTGTCGGGGGAGAAGCCTTATCTTATGAACTCAATCAACGATTTTTTCAGCAGTTAAACTGTGAATTATATAACGCTTATGGACCAACAGAAGTAGCGGTTGAGACTACTATCTGGTGCTGTCAGCC
>NZ_JAPZRB010000463.1:0-1320 GCF_027531105.1 Microcystis sp. LE18-22.4A | reverse complement strand
CCAAGCTTTTCTGGTCGGAACCCCCTAAGCCGAGTTTTCAAGGTGCTGCGCCGTCCACTTGGTTTTCGAGACTGGCCTTTTAATTCTAACGTAAAGCCAACCTAGAACGGCGGGGTTTCAGACCCAAAATTTCCGATGAGGGGAACCCTGGGGCGAAGTAATTCGCCCCTTTAAAAGCCCCGTCCCATCGCACTAAGCGCTTCGGGTCTTCGCCCCGACATTTGAGATAAAATAAGGACGCTGCCACTTGCGTCCTCAAGGTATCTGGAAAAGGCTTTTTTCCTAGACTTTCCGAGAGTAGTATTCCACTACTAACAGTTCATTAATCGAGAGGGCAATCCATTCTCTTTCCACAACGCCATTCACTTTGCCCACAAGGGTGTTTTTGTCAAATTCCAAATGACTCGGCAGGTTGGCTAAACCGGGGTATTCCATATTTCTTTTGACTAGATCCTGGGAACGCTCTTGATTTCTAACTCCAATCACATCACCCGGACGGCACTGATAACTGGCAATATCCACAACTCTACCGTTAACGGTGACGTGACCGTGATTGACTAATTGTCGCGCCCCCGGAATTGTCCCAGCCATACCGAGACGGAAAACGGTATTATCCAGACGCATTTCTAAGAGTTGCAGCAGCACTTGACCAGTGGAACCGGTAGCCCGGCGAGCTTTGCGGACATAGCGAATTAATTGTTTCTCGCTGACACCGTAGTTAAAACGCAGTTTTTGTTTTTCTTCTAGACGAATGGCATATTCTGAACGTTTTTTGCGGGCCTGGCCATGTTGCCCGGGTGCATAGGCACGACGGGCATTTTTACGGGTTAAGCCTGGTAATTCCCCTAAACGACGCACAACGCGCAAGCGCGGTCCTCTATAACGAGACATACAGACAGTCTGCTCCTATTTAAATTTATCCCAAAACTATTATCGTAGCACAAATTAAGTGATTTAGTTGGCGTGTGGGGAGATGGGGAAGTGGGATGATGGGGTGTGGGATGATGGGGTGTGGGGTGTGGGATGATGGGGTGTGGGGTGTGGGGTGTGGGGTGTGGGGAGAATAAATAAAAGCAATCTCCTGAATACTGACTCCCGACTCGGAGAATACTGATCACTGATTACTGATTACTGATTACTGATCACTGATTCAAGCCTGACGGCAGCTGATGTATTTTTTTCATCGGAAATTTTGGGTCTGAAACCCCGCCGTTCTAGGTTGGCTTTACGTTAGAATTAAAAAGCCAGTCTCGAAAACCAAGTGGACGGCGCAGCACCTTGAAAACTCGGCTTAGGGGGTTCCGACCAGAAAAGCTTGGC
>NZ_JAPZRB010000175.1:0-1436 GCF_027531105.1 Microcystis sp. LE18-22.4A | reverse complement strand
TTTTGTGGAAGCCTTGGAAGCTTTTCGGACAGCGATGTCTTTCCGTTTCTTTGAGTGGCTGACCGAGAATCGGGATGTGTTTGCCGCTTACAAAGCCAGTTTAGGCTTTGTTTGGGCTTGAAATTTGTTTAAGTCCCATTACTTGCAGTCGGTTTCACAAACACTCGCATTACTTCATCCACTTCAACCAACCCACCTGCACCATCAGAGACTTTTCTCTTAAGGGTTGTTGTATCGGGATTTTTAGCCAACTCTGAGGCTTTATGTAGAAATAGTACATTAATACTTGCTCCATAGCCAACCGCCGCCACAAAACATCTGTCTTTAATCTCATTACCCGATGAACAAGCTGTAATAATTTCTCCGATGACTCGATTAACGGCTTTTGCGGCAAACTCTGCTTTATTTAAATTGGTGTATTTATCTGACATTGAAGCTGACTGATCAATCATAATCAGGATAAATCCAGGCTTGGCGCTACTCAGTTGTTCTTGATACATAACTTAAAGATTACTTCATTGATTTTTGAAAGGGAAAAGATGATCATGTCACCGCAAAATGGGCTATGATGACAATCTAGCAAGCAAATAGGACTAATTAGCTTGATTTACCTAACATCTCAGTATTGTAGCGTTTGATTTTAGTACAAAAGTAGGCTTTGGTACACAATTTATAGGTAGGTTATGGTACAGTCTTAGTTCCGTTTGGTATAATATATTGGATTAACCCTCTAATTTTTTAACCAGAAATGAATAATATTGACCAAGTTTTGCAATATGTTGATGATTTAATGTTTGAGAAAGTGGCGTCTCATCTGACACCAGTACAAGAAGCAATCTTGACAGGGGTTTGGCAAGGTCAAAAATATTGGCAAATTGCTCAATCTTTTAATGGTTGTAGTGAATCTCATATTAAAAAAGAGGCTGCTAACTTATGGAAAAAGTTGGGTAAGGTATTAGACGAAGATGTTAATAAAGATAATTTACGATCCAAGTTAGAAAGAAAATATCGGGTTTCTCAAGCTTATCATTCGGGGAATTGTTTGTTACAAATTGATAACATCAATATTGGTGGTCAAATTATTCAAACGACTAATGATAACCAAAACCGATCATATTCTTTACATAATAATAAATCTCCCATGATTGACTTAACAAAAGCCCCTGAATTAAGGTATAACTGTGGACGTAAGTTAGAAATATCAACCTTAAAAGAATGGCTAGATAATAAAACTCGATTAATTACCATTTATGGGTTAACCGGAATTGGAAAAACAGCTTTAACCCTTAAATTAGTTTCAGAAATTGCCCCACAATTTGATTATATTATTTATCGCAGTCTGGAAAATATTCCTCAATTAATCGCTCTCAAGGATGATCTAAAACAGTTTTTCGCCCAATCTCTATCAACCCCCTTACCTGATATAATAGATTATC
>NZ_JAPZRB010000176.1:0-2097 GCF_027531105.1 Microcystis sp. LE18-22.4A | reverse complement strand
TTTTGTGGAAGCCTTGGAAGCTTTTCGGACAGCGATGTCTTTCCGTTTCTTTGAGTGGCTGACCGAGAATCGGGATGTGTTTGCCGCTTACAAAGCCAGTTTAGGCTTTGTTTGGGCTTGAAATTTGTTTAAGTCCCATTAGTTCGCTCTAGATCAAAAACAATTGACAAAAATCGCTGAATGCCTTTCTATATAAGGGTTCCATCCCTTATAACCCCCGTCCATTGCATAACAATTACCGAAGAGCCAAAAATTTTCACCACCAGAGATGAAAGAGGTTTCCTTCCCTACACCCCACACCCCACACCCTACACCCTCTTTCAAGTCAGGGATAAGGAGGAATCCCGATCATTTGTACTGAATTTTCCCAGACGCATTATTGAGTGAGGGGTATTGAGTAGCATTAACAGTGCTGTCTTTTCACTGCTTACTGTTTACTGATAACTGTTTACTGATAACTGATAACTGATTATCTGCCTAAAACTTCCAAGACAACTGGGGCAACTCCCGATTGGAAAACACCGATAATCGCTGCCGCACCTCTGGAGAGATCGATGAGGCGACCACCGCTAAACGGACCGCGATCGTTAATTCGCACCACCACCGAGCGCCCGTTACGCAGATTAGTTACCCTAACCTTGGTGCCGAAAGGTAGATAGCGATGGGCGGCGGTTAAACTACTAGAGTTAAAAGTCTCACCACTAGCGGTGCGACGACCGTGGAAACCAGGACCATACCAAGAGGCCATTCCCTTTTTACGGGGGCGACTGCTGGTTTTTACCGCTTGGCTTGTTTTCGGCTTCTCTGCTGGTGTCACTGAGGCAGGATTGCTGGCTGGGGCATTAGCCGGGGCCGGCTTGACTTGATTGGGTTGTGATTGGGGTTGTCCCGTCGAAGGAATGGCCTCTTGGGTCTGGGGTGTAACGCTTGCAGGGACGGTATTTTCTTTGTCCACTAGGGACTCCAAAGTTTTTAGAATTTCGTTAGCATTATCTTGAACCGAACGTGATATCTTAATACTTGAATCATTTGTTCGACTATTAAAAAAAGCGGACAGAATGGTTTGAGAAGTGGACTCGATAACAGTTTGACGATCTACGCTAATATCCGTCAGGCTGTTGCTGTGTCCTGCTGTCTGGGAACAAATTATCGAGGCTGTAGTCCCCACTACGGTAAGGGCAGTTACAGCTTGTAGTTTGTTGATCAGTTGTTTATTCATAGACTTTCTTATTGTGCGTTAGCAAGTTCCCAATGCAAAGCTGAAGGAACTTGCTAACATTCCTTTGTGCTTGCAGAGCTAACTTGGTTGCTTTCTGTTCAACCGTATCACGGAAAATCGGTTGGTCATTACGAGAATTTATATCGTTATCGGGCAAGAGAATCAAAAATTTAAATAAAGGGTTGACTGGCGCTAAAAACCAAGTTAAGATAAAGGGTTTTTAATTTTTTGTGTCCTAGAGGGGATCAAGGTTAGGAAAACTTAGGGAATTAGTGAAATTTCGAGGGGGAATAATGCTAGTATTGACAAGGCTTTCAAGGATTATCAGCCCTCCTCGATTTCTCTCTATCGATGCAGATAATGGTTAATAAAACTGTTTTCTTCGCTACAAAAAACCAGATTTTTAAGATAAATGTCAAATCGGGTTAAAGGTCAGAGATTAAAAATTATAATAGGGGCTTGACAAAGAACTAAAAATAAGCTGTTATTAGCCAAACTTAACTATAGAATCAGAAATGCTGATACAGGCTAATACTAAATCCTCTTTAAAAGGTATAGGGGATTGGGGAAGTGGGGGATTGGGGAAGTGGGGGATTGGGGGATTGGGGAAGTGGGGAAGTGGGGAAGTGGGGAAGTGGGGAAGTGGGGAAAGAAACCTCTTTCATCTGTGGGGGTGAAAATTTTTTCATCCGGACCGACTCCTAACCCCACGAAAAGCTTTTTCGGCAAACCCTATCTAGGGTCTGCTGAATAAATCTAAAAACCTTGTTGGATAAGACTTTTGGACTTTTTTCCCCTCAAAAAGTGCCAGCCATTGCGGGGATCGGGGGAAAATTCAGGTACTTTTTCCCTGAAAATTAGGTAGTTGACCACCTCAA
>NZ_JAPZRB010000624.1:0-2317 GCF_027531105.1 Microcystis sp. LE18-22.4A | reverse complement strand
GTCGAGGGAATCAACAATAAACTTAAACTAATAAAACGGAGAGGCTATGGCTTTAGAAACTTTCGGAATTTTTGGGTTAGAAGTATGTTATCTTGGCATCTTGTCTGTTGATTTAGCATAAAGGGTAACGAAGAGCCAATTTGTTCCATCCCAACAACGCTGAGTAGAGTAGGGGACAACCTTATCTTCTTTGGGTGAGTGGGAAGAATTGTATTCCACTACTACCACTCGCGGTTGATAGATTTTTTCTAAACTAAACCAGAGATAAAAATCATTACCGTCCACATCAATAGAAAGCAAATCGAACTCGTGGGGAACCTGATACTTGATAAAAACTTGATTGATATTTTCGGCAGTAATTAACTCTTGATAGAGATGAAGTTCTGGGTTACTATAATCCCTATCTAACTGGATACCATGACATTCATAAACTTCTCGCAGATAATGCGTATTGCATTCTCTGCCATCTTCTACCCCAATTTCTACATAAAAGCAATTCGTAAAACCAATGAGAGCGAAAATCTGCTCAATCACACCATCTTCTCCATTTTGGGAGAAAACTTTTTTCTCGAAAGATTGTAAGTTAATGACTGTCATGGCTAAAAATATCCAGTTTCTAGTAAACCGTAGGGTGCGTTAGACGGCAAAAATTGCGGCTTTGACTTGAAAGTAACAATCCGTCGTAACGCACCACTAAGTAGTAAAACGTAACAGCCAAAATTGCTGCTTTGACTTGAAAGTAAAAATCCGTCGTAACGCACCACCTATCATCAACTAAGTAGCCAGTTACAATGAGATTACTTACTTAGTATTTACTCAATACCTAGTTTTTGCAATGTTAGTAAACGTTCTTTACTAAACTCCTCGTACACTGTTTTCAGATGAGTAATATTCTCCTCCTCTGTTTCCAAAGTTTTCCCATCTTTAACCACTTTTTTGCCTTGACTTGCCAAATTTTGCCAAACAAATTGTACTGCATCTTGGTTAGAGGATTTAGCCAAGAGGAATAATTGTTCTAAACGATTGACCACTACTCCAGTCCCAATCAAAGGAGAAGCTAAAAAGCTTAATTCCTCATCATAGATCGCTTTCGCTTTCACTGCATTATTAAAAGCATCAGTAGATGGTTTCCGTTGTTGGCAAGTTTGCTCATCCACAGCAGGATGAATATAGCCAATACCAGTTAAAATCATAAGAGCTTGGTAAAGACCATTTAAGTTAATATTTGAGGTTTTGGGGTGATTTTGTAGTTGCAGTAAAGTTTGGGGAGATTCCGCCAAAACTTCACAAATTGGCTGATAAACTGTCTCCTGTAACTTAACTTCTCCCACGGGAAACTGATGCTCGAACTTGATATTTGCGGGATTAACCAGCAGAGCAAACCTGGTTTCTTGTAGTTGTTTAAGCTGTTCTTGGGTGGTTAAACTTAAAGAGCCTCGACTAAAAATATCACGACGGAATTGGCTATTAACAAAGAAATCTCGCACCACTTCCCGATAGATTGGGTCGCTAATTTTTGCTAATTTCTCTTGAGCTGCCTGAGAGAGATTGACCGCATCAATATGGTCATTAATATGAGCGGAACCCACATATTTAAGTTTAGCATCCTCTAATTCTTTCGCCACTTCATCGAAGTAAAAAGAATTCCATTCCTGATTGAAATACTCGTGAGCTAAATAATAACGATTTTGTTCCTTCAGGCGCTCATAACGATTTTTTAAAATTGGATTTTGGACAAAATAACTAGCATTAGCTTCTAATAATTCTCCTGTAAAATTAAGTGCCTGTTCAATTCGTGTTAAAAGTTCAGAACTGTGTTGACCATGACGCACCATTAAAGCTTGCATCGGCATCGCCGCCGACCAACCAGGAAGGGCATTATAGGAGATATAAACTAATCCCCCCACCTTGAGATTGCGGCGAATAAAATTAACTATCACTTGGCGATTTTTGGCACTAATCCAGCTATAAGTTCCGTGCAGACTGATGAAGTCAAATTGAGGTAAATCTCGCTCTAAAAATTCCTCAAAACTATCATCAAAGAAAAGAATATTCTTCATTCCCGCTTTGGCCGCTAAATCTCTGGCGGTGGCGATATGGCTAGGATTGAAATCATTGGCATAAAATTGGGACTGGGGATAGGTAGCGGCTAGAATATTCGTGGTAAAACCCTGACCCTGACTGACGGACACAAGTGGGTCAAAACCTGACAAGACAAGGGTTGCCAAAAAGAAAAATATCTGGGTAGATAGGGAAAAAGCAAGAATCCCTACAAGATGAAAACCGAGAACAGAATCTTCTCCCAAGTTTATTCCTA
>NZ_JAPZRB010000133.1:0-11480 GCF_027531105.1 Microcystis sp. LE18-22.4A | reverse complement strand
AAATCCTTATCTGGCAAGAGACTTAATTGATTAGTTCGCTCTAGAGCAAAAACAATTGACAAAAATCGCTAAATGCCTTTCTATATAAGGGTTCCATCCCTTATAACCCCCGTCCATTGCATAACACAAACCGAAGAGCCAGTATTAAGTGAGCAGTATGTATTAAGTGAGCCTGATCAAATGCCAGTTTACTACTGTCTTTTCACTGATTACTGTTTACTGCTTACTGATCACTGATCACTGAAAAAAGTCAAGCCTGAACCCTGAAAGAGACGAAAATTGCCCCTTTTCAGACTTCAGGCCCTTGGGATTGTCCCGATCGCTTAGGACATATACTGGATGATAAAGTCGAAGTAGGGGGCTGCTGCCACGGCATCCTCTTGAGTCAAAAGACCTAAAGCGGCCTCTTTGAGACAACGAATCGCCTCCACCATGCCGGGGATGGGAACATTAAGAGAGTTATACATCTCTTTGACCCCGATCAGACCGGTTTGTTCGATCGGTCCCTTATCTCCGGCTAATACCCCATAGGTAACTAGACGGAGATACCAACCATAATCGCGCAAGCATTGATTATATTGACGCTGACCGTAGGCATTGCCCCCCGGCGCTCTATAATCGGGACGTTTCTTGAACAGTTGTTTTTGAGCCTGATCGACGATTTTTTTCTCATTGTCAGCGAGAGTTTCGGCAATGCGAATTCTCTGCTCACCGGTTTTTAAAAATTGCCCGATACCCTGTAGTTCACCACTACTAGGATAACGAAGTTCGTCGTCGGCTTTGAGGATGACTTGGCTAACTACGCTCATAATATCAAGGTAAATTCTGATAACATTCTGTAGTTTATCTCAGGTCGGGGTCTGGAAGTCGAGTCATCGCTGCTGGTTGGGCAATTCCTAAAAATTGTAATATTTCGTTATGAGTTTCCCCGACAGCCCGGTTACTCTCTAGAATGAATGTATTAGTGGTCAGGAGCGAGGAGATGGCAATTGAGATGTCACCGCACACCGATTAACTTGAACCCGATAAGTGGTAATTAATATGGAATTTTTAGCATCCTTCCTATTGATAGCGGGCATTCTGGGGTTAAATGGCTTTAAAATCGATCGAGAATACCAGCGTGGTGTTATCTTTCGTCTAGGGCGTTATCAAGACACCAAAGGCCCCGGACTGTACTGGATCATTCCCCTAGTTGACCAAAAAATGCAGCTGGATATTCGCACCAAAACCGTCGATATCGCCCCGCAAGAAACTGTCACCGCCGATAATGTCACAATTAAGGTTAATGCGGTTCTCTACTATCGCATTATCGATCCTAGCAAAGCGATTAATAAAGTCGAATCCTACCCCGCGGCCGTTTACCAAGCGGCCATGACCACTTTAAGAAATGTAGTTGGTCAAAATCATCTCGATGATGTCTTGCAAAAACGAGACAAAATCAATCAAGCGGTCCAACAAATTGTCGATGAAATTAGCGAACCCTGGGGCATTGATATCGAACGGGTGGAGATGAAAGATGTGGAAATTCCCACTGGTATGCAGCGAGCTATGGCCAAGGAAGCGGAAGCATTGCGAGAAAAACGGGCCCGTTTGATTAAAGCTGCCGCAGAACAGGAAGCCTCCCTAAAATTAGCGGAAGCTTCCCGATTAATCATGGAAAATCCCGCCGCTTTGGAATTACGCCGCCTACAAATGTTAACGGAAATTGGAGCGGAAAATAACACCAGTACCGTGATTATGCTCCCCTCCGATATCTTAAATCTCGCTCAAAAATTAACTGAAAAAAAATCATAAAATGGCTCAGTTGTCAATAGCCAAAAAGGTTAATTTTCTCTGGTGTGTTAGACAAACCTAACGGGTGTATCTCATTTTTGTAAATCTACCAAGTTGGCATTTTTAATGGGAAACTCTCTGCTAAAATCGGGCGTTACTTCCGATTTTATTACTCAATCCAAGCTTTTGGGGGGTAGAACCCCCCAAACCCCGGAGCGCATTAGTTTTTCGGTGGGATGCTTACAGGCAGCTGCTGATATATCTGTAATAATCTAAGAGTCACTCGACCGAATCTAAGACCTAATTGGTTAAGCCAAAAGCTTTGATATGCTTAGTTTATAACCTTCTTTTTAGGTAGGAGAATTGTCAGATTCTGTCTTTTGCCTCTTGCCTGTTGCCTCTTGCCTTCAGAAGCTGATAATTGCTGATTGTCGGTATTTCTGTAAGTGTGAGATGCACCCAAACTAACACACCTAAAATTGTTAATTAACGCATGGTGACGAATTCCTCGGCAGCACTGGGATGAATGCCGACAGTGGCATCAAAATCGGCTTTTGTTGCGCCCATTTTTACGGCAATGGCTACTCCTTGAATAATTTCGGCGGCGTGATCTCCCACCATGTGCGCTCCGAGAATTTTACCACTTTCCTGATGGACAACTAATTTCATCAAAGTTTTGTCCTCTCGGGCCGGTAAAACATTGTAACCAGGGCGGAATTTAGACCGATAAACTTTAATCCCCGTGTCACCATATAGGTTTTTTGCTTGCAATTCTGTTAATCCCACCGTCGCCGCTTCAGGAGTAGAAAATACTGCCGAGGGAACGTTTTCATAACTCATTAACCGGGGTTTATTACCAAAGACTGTATCGGCAAAAGCTCGCCCCTGATTAATCGCCACGGGAGTTAAATTAATTTGATCAGTACAATCGCCCACGGCATAGATATTATCTTCGCTGGTTTGGCTATACTCGTTGACAACAATTGCCCCGTTTTTTACCTCGACATTGACATTCTCTAAGCCCAATTTTTCCAGCTTAGGAATTCTTCCAGTAGCGGCTAAACCTAGGGCATCAACAAATAAGATTTCTGAGGTTTCTTGACCCTGAATATGTACTTTTAAACCCGCAGCAGTTTTCTCGATCGAAGTGGGGAAAGTTTCGGGCATAATTTTAATTCCCTGACGGATCATTTCCGCTTGAATCTCATCGCGGATATCCTCATCAAACCCTCTTAAAATCTTGTCTTTACGGATTAACTGCACCACTTCTGTCCCTAATCCGTGCATAATACCAGCAAATTCTACCCCAATATATCCCGCCCCTAAAACTATAATTCTTTTCGGTTGTTCTGGCAGTTGAAACATGGCATCAGAAACTACTGTATGTTCGATCCCCGGAATATCAGGTTTAACGGGATGTCCCCCCACGGCAATTAAAATTTTATCGGCAGTAATTTTCTGATCTCCCACCTCCAGGGTATGGGTATCAAGAAACTTGGCATAATTAGGAAAAATCGTCACTTGAGAATTATCCAGCATCTTTTGATAAATGCCATTCAAACGTATAGTTTCCTGATTAACGGCACTAATTAATTTTTGCCAATTTAACTGACTCTCTACTGGACTCCAACCGTAACCTTCCGCATCCTTAAATAGTTGCGGAAAACGACTAGAATAAACCATTAATTTTTTGGGAATACAACCGCGATTAACACAGGTTCCTCCCAAACGATCGTATTCTGCTAATCCCACTTTTGCCCCGTATTCGGCTGCCCGTCTAGCGGTGGCAATACCACCAGAACCACCACCAATTACCAATAAATCAAAATCATAACTCATAAAAACATCCTCGCAAATGAATAGAAGTTTGACGAAATCAAGAAACTTTTTTGGCAAAAAGGGGAGCGAATATCTCGGATCAATCCCTAACTGAATCTATCGAGTAACTAGCAGAATATGGTCACTAATGCTGCTAAATTAGAGTCAATTTACCTACTGCCAAGACTTAATTCTATGCTAACACGCCGCTCGAAATTATCTTTTCTCTTGGGGACTTGTTCCCTATTTCTCTGGGTAAACCATCCCGTCACCCTCGCAACCCCCATCAGTCAAGACAATTCCCCCCCTTCCCAGTTTATCTGTCCAGCAGACTTAGCCACCAGGATCGATCGCATTTTGGCCCGACCCGATTATCAAGGCGCTTATTGGGGAATTTTAGTAAAATACCTCAATTCTGACCAAAATATCTATAGTATCCACGAAAATAACTTTTTTACTCCCGCTTCTACTGCGAAATTATTAACCACTGCTGCCGCTTTCAGCAAATTTAACCGCGATTATCGTCTGAAAACCCCCATTTTAGCCCAGGGCAACCCCCCCGATTTAGAAACTTTAACCTTAGTCGGGAGGGGAGATGCAACCATAACCACAGAAAAGTTAGAAAAATTAGCAGAAAAGTTAAAAGCACAGGGAATTAACTCAATTTCTCGCTTAATTGTCGTTGCTAGTCCTTTTCTCGTCTCCGATAGTCAAAAAACCTGGGAATGGGAAGATGTCTTTTTTGACTATGCTGTACCCGCTTCTAGCTTGGTTTTAAACGAAAATTCCGTCACTTTAAAGCTTTTACCGCAACAATTGGGGCAAAGCTTAGATTTACAATGGTCTGATCCCATTGCCGCTAAACAATGGCTAATTGAGAATCAAACCAGCACCGCAGCGCAAGGAAGCCCGAATACTCTGGCAATTAAGGGCAATTTAGCCAATAATCGCCTGATTATCACTGGTTCTCTGGCTATTGATAGTCAAGATGATTTTAATTTAGCTATTCCCCAACCCTCGGAATATTTCCTGGCTCGCTGGCGTAATATCCTTGAAAAAGCGGGAATTACCGTTAAAAACGCAGAAATTAGTTCACAGATTCTCGGCCATGAGATCACCAATTTAGAATCAGAACCCCTAGCATATTTGGTGGAAAAAGTCAATAAAAATAGCGATAATTTACTAGCCGAAACCCTACTACAAATGCTCGGCGGTGTCTCGGGATTGCAAGAAACTTTAACAAAACTGGGAATTAACAGCGATAGTTATAAAATCGGCGACGGTTCGGGGCTATCACGACAAAACCTAATTAAACCCAAGACTTTAGGTCAAATTTTACAACTAATGGCAGAAAATCCTGATTATCGGCGTTCTTTAGCCATTGGCGGCGTTGATGGCACTTTAACCAATAGATTCCGCCAGACTCCCCTAGAAGGACGATTACAGGCAAAAACCGGGACTTTAACCGGAGTTATCGCCCTCGCGGGTTATCTAGCAACCGCCGACAATCAACCCCTAATCTTTAGCATAACCGTAAATAACAGCGATCAACCCGCCACCACCCTCAGAAACGGCATCGATGAGGTGATTTTGCTCCTAGGACAGTTAAAACGCTGTTAATCTTCAGGAGACAGGAGATAGGGATTTAGGGAGATAGGGAGATAGGGATTTAGGGAGATAGGGAAATTTCAGTTAAATTCCCCACTACCCCAACACCCCAACACCCCACTACCCCAACCCGCAACTAATTCGATCGATCGAGTCAATTAATCACAGAAGACTGTATACTTTTGTAAAAATTGCTTCTAGCTGACCTGTAGATTAATCGACGGAGTATTGATATATGTATATAGTTCAGGTTGCCTCTGAGTGCGCCCCAGTGATTAAAGCTGGGGGATTGGGGGATGTGGTATATGGATTGAGTCGAGAATTAGAAATTCGCGGTCATTGCGTGGAGCTAATCCTACCCATGTATGATTGTATGCGCTACGACCAAATTTGGGGCTTACACGAGGCTTATCGGGACCTGTGGGTACCTTGGTACGGTGGGGCAATTCACTGTAATGTTTTTTGTGGTTGGGTACACGGGCGCTTGTGTTTCTTTATTCAACCCAATTCGGGCGATAATTTCTTTAATCGCGGTACTTACTACGGTTGTAAAGACGATAATATGCGTTTTGCCTTCTTCTGCAAAGCCGCTTTAGAATTTTTGCTCAGAAGTAATAAACGTCCCGATATAATTCATTGTCACGACTGGCAAACCGGTTTAATTCCGCCCTTACTTTTTGAAATTTATAAATATCATGGTATGGGCAATCAGCGCGTTCTCTACACCATCCATAACTTTAAACATCAAGGATTTGCTGGTGCGGAAATTCTCTGGGCAACAGGATTAAATAACGATACTTACTACTTTAGCTATGCCCGAATGCGCGATAACTTCAATCCTTTTGTGATTAATTTTATGAAAGGTGGTATCGTCTTTTCCAACTATTTCAACACCGTCTCACCCCACCATGCTTGGGAAGCACACCACACCGATGTTAGTTACGGTTTAGGTCATACAATTCACCTACATCAACACAAATTTACTGGCATTCTCAACGGTTTAGATTACAATATCTGGAATCCAGAGGTGGATAAATTTATTGCTGCACCCTACGGTGTTGATAGCTTCTCCGAGAAGGCACGCAATAAAAAGGCACTGCGAGAAAGACTCTGGTTAAGAGATGAACCAGAAAAGCCCTTAATTTGTTATGTCGGTCGTTTAGATGACCAAAAAGGCGTACATTTAGTTCACCATGCCATGTATTATGCCTTAGCTCGCGGGGCGCAATTTGTCCTCTTAGGTTCCGCCACCGAATCGTTAATTAATAACTGGTTCTGGCATGAGAAAAATCACCTAAATAATAACCCTGATGTCCATATTGAATTGGGCTTTAATGAGGAATTATCTCACCTCATTTATGCGGGGGCCGATATGATTGTGGTTCCCAGTAATTTTGAACCCTGCGGACTGACACAAGTAATCAGCTTAAAATACGGAACCGTTCCCATCGTCCGGGGAGTTGGTGGTTTAGTTAATACGGTTTTTGATCGCGATTATGATACCTATCACCAACCCGAAGAACGCAATGGTTTTGTCTTTTTTGATCCCGATAATAATGCCCTCGAATCAGCCATGTCCCGGGCATTAGAATTGTGGTACACTCAACCGGAAGAATTCCAAAAATTAGCGATTCAAGGCATGGAATGCGATTACTCTTGGAATCGCCCCGGGGAAGAATACGTTGCCCTGTATGAAATGATTCGCCACAAATAAACTGCATCTTGCCCCTAGCAATTCCCTGGCAGTTGTCAACAGAAATTCGAGGAATAGATTTGTTGAAATTACTGGGGAATTGCTTTAGTTTTGACCGACTCCTGACTCCTGATGACCGACTCCTAACCCCACCAAAAAACTTTTTGCCGCAAACCCTACCTAGTAGAGCAGAAATGTTAACTTTGCTTGGTATTCTTGGGTGAGGGGATGACTAACTCCTAAAATCTGAAATATGGCTAACATGGCTTTTCTTGCCCCATCCTGACGATATTTTCTACTTTCTCCCACCAGGCTGATCAGTTTATCTAAAGCGGCGGCATAATCTTCTTTTAATGCGGAATTAATCCCAGTAAAAAATATCGCATCGAGGGGATTATTTTCTGGTTTTAACTGTTGAAATTCTAGGAGAGTTTTCCAACCTTTGATCAGGGGATTTTCTTCTTTAATAGCACTGATTAATCGGTAAGCATCAGACCATTTTTCTAGACGCATGAGAAATTTTACCGCCATAATAACTAATCGTGGTTCGTTGGAATATTTAGGAAAAAGACGATCAAATAATTGTTTAGCTGCGGGCAAATTATCGAGGGCAATCGCTTCTTGTATTTCTGCTAATCCTGTTTCTAATTCCGATTTTAAATCGAGACGGGAAAATAAGTCTCTAATTTGTTCTTCTGGCAAAGCACCAACAAAACAGGGTAACACTTCTCCCTTGCTGACAATTCGCACATCGGGAACTCCTTCCACATCGTATTGTTCGGCTAAGTCGGGATTTTTATCTATATCTATTTTGGCCAGGATAAAATTATATTCGCTTGCCAGTTTTTCTAGCATCGGTTTTACCAATTTACAGGGTCCACACCACAGAGCATAAAAGTCTAAAATCACCGTATTTAGATAGGATTTCTCGATCACTTCACTGTCAAAATTTGTCCCATCTACCTCGATAGAATATCCCATCTATTTCTCCTCTAATCACTTATTTTTCAGCTGGTTTTGTCTCACTTATCTCTTTTATCCAAAGGGCTAATCCTCCCCCTCGTCCCCGGGCTGCCATCATTGTTTCTGTGATCAAAAAATAGGCAAAAAATGCCTGTTTTTTGATACTTTCCTGATAAAAATTCGCTTCACTTACCTGGCCATTTCTAATAAAACCTGAATAGAGAGAGCGATTAAATAGGGTTAGGTTGAGCCGGGTAAAATCAAAGGCAAGAAGACGGGTTTTAGGAAAAAACTTAACCGGACCGCTTACGGATAGTTTGACTGCCCCTAAAACTATCTGATTGCTGACGCTTCCAGAGATAAATTCTCCCGGTTCTAAACTCTCATTTCTTTGGTAAGAGATGGTAATTTTTAACCAGGATGGTAGATAGCGACCCTTACCTAAAACGATTCCCGCTCTCTTTTTCGCTTTTTGAGTTCCCGTGATAAAGTATAATCGCCAAGTACCGACTAAAGCCGCAAAAGTAAGATTTTCTTTAGTTTTTTTAGTGTTTTTTTCTTTGGTTAAGAGAAATTCTAGCAATTGAGAGACAGGGGGGCGATTATTGTCCTCAAGTATTAGGGGTGAGTCGAGATTTCTAACCATGATTTCAGACAGTGCCAAGATATTTTAGCTGAAGCTACCGAACTCGAAAAAGCGAGCGATAAACCGGTTGACCCTTATTATAAGTGGACTTTTCCCTCTCCGTCGGTACGGGGAAAATATTTTCCGCTAACCAGGGGGTTTGATGTTGTCGAACAAAATGGGGATGTGCTTGAAATCTCTCGGTCATTTCCAGGGCGATCGATTCCACATCCGACTGTAAAAAAACCCAGCCCCCAGCTACCATATACTTAGCCAAAGCTATGACTAATTCTGGCTGCACAACCCGACGCTTGCTGTGACGCTGTTTAAACCAAGGATCGGGAAATTGAATCGACACCCAAAATAACTTATCCGCGGGCAAAGATTGCAGTAAAATTTCTGGGGCAACATTCATATTGCCAAAAACAAAAGCGAGATTACTTAATCCTAACCTTTCCCGTTCCTGATTCGCTTCAATTACCAAAGGTTGACGAATTTCAATCCCCAAAAAATTAATTTCTGGCTCTACTTGGGCCATTTGTAACAAAAATTTACCCCGCGCACAACCAATGTCAAGATGGAGAGGTTGCGTCATATCCTGATAAACTTGATTCCAATCGGGGGGAGCGATCGGATGGCGATATTTATGACTTAAGGGATTGACGTGCTGACGAACGCGAACTTTAGCCAAAGATATTTTCTCCTCATTTCTCCTCGATCGATCTAGTTTACCGATATTTAGCCCAATTGAATGCGATGAATTTCCGTTTCGCCATTCTCAGCGATCCTCATATCGCTTTACCCACAACCATTTTGAACCATTCTAATCGCTTTCATCTGGTGGAAGTGAGTATTCCCGCTTTAAAAATTGTTTTAGACCATCTGATCACCCTTAACCTTGATTTTCTGCTGATTGCTGGCGATTTAACCCAAGATGGTGAACCAGAAAATCATCGTTGGTTAGCCGATTGTTTAGCCACTTTACCCTTCCCCGTCTATGTGGTGCCGGGTAATCATGATGTTTTGAGTTTAACCGCGACGGAAAACCAGATCGGTTTAGCAGATTTTCCCTTTTATTATCAACAATTTGGTTACAGCAATCCCGAACAAATATACTACCAAAAAGAAATTTTACCCGGAGTGCAATTAATCGGTCTTAATTCTAATCAATTCGATGAGCAAGGTGGACAAATTGGCAGTTTAGATGCAGAACAATTGCATTGGTTAAAACAGACTTTACCATCGCTAAAAAACGATCTAGTGATGGTGATGATCCATCATAACGTTATCGAGCATTTACCCGGACAAAGCAATCATGAATTAGGTAAACGCTATATGTTGGCTAATGCGGTAGAACTGCTCGATATACTACAGGAAAACGGCGTAAAATTGTTGATTACTGGCCATCTCCACGTGCAGGATCTGGCTTTTACTAGAGGTATCTATGAAATTACCACCGGCTCCCTCGTCAGTTATCCCCATCCCTACCGGGTGCTAGAATATTGCGAAAACACGGTTGAATTAGCCATAGAATCTTTTCATCTGCAAAATATACCCGGATGGGAGAATTTACCCGCTATTTCTCGGCAATGGTTAGGCGATCGCTCTTATCCTTTTATGATGCGTTTGTTAACCTGCCATCCCCTCAATCTTCCCGTGAGTCTAGCGGAGGAATTAGCCCCAAAATTACGCAATTTTTGGGCAGATGTGGCTAAAGGTGACACAATCTTCGATTTTAGCGATTTTCCGCCCCTAGCACGCCGTTATTTTTACGCTTTCAGTGCCATCGATCCCCTCGGTAATCCTCATTTTATCGACAATCAAGCCGTAATTAGGGTTTGCTGAAAAAGCTTTTCCTGGGGGCAGGGTGTGGGGTGTGGGGTGTGGGGTGTGGGGTTTTACCGATTTTGAGGTAGTCAGTTGCCTAATTTTCAGGGAAAAAGTACCTGAATTTTGCCCCCGCTCCCCGCAATGGCTGGCACTTTTTGAGGGAAAAAAAGTCTAAAAGTCTTATCCAACAAAGTTTTTAGATTTATTCAGCAAGCCGTAATTAGTTTCAAGCATCAGTTCAGTTATCGGCGCTCAAACTTGCTGGTGGAGATGGGAGAATAGCTGCAACAAATAATTAACTATAGCTTATAGTTAAAGGACTATCCGGCAGCGCGACCGCTATCTTGGCAGAAAATATCAAAAAAAATCAATGGAAGCAATTAAAAAGGAATTGAAAAAAATCGGTTCTCTTGCCCTCTTTTTTTTCTTGGCTTTCGGTTATATTCTTCTGATCATGAAATTATTTCTGGAAGAATATTCGATTACTACCTACGTTTTGGGTAAAGCGAGCTTAGGGGCGATCATTGCGGCAAAAACCGTGGCCATTCTCGACGCAGCCATGAAGCTAGAATGGTTAGAAAATCGACCCCGTTACCTTAGCATTCTGTATCGAACCTTTGTTTATACCCTAGCAGCACTGATTCTCGGCTCGATCGAGGGTTTTCTGGAAGCTTATCGGGGAACGCGGGTAATTTCGGAGGCAATGGCCAAATTTTGGCAAAGGGAAAGTTTCTCTCAAATCCTTGCGGTTACTCTCTGTCTAGCAGTGGTTTTTTGTCTCCACAATCTCTGGCAAGAAATCGATCGCTATTGGGGTAAAGGCACATTGAGAAAATTTTTTCTCGGTCGCTCCTAGAGTAGAGCAGTTATCTTAATGGTGAGATAGCAAGTTTTCCTTTTCGGGAGTCGGGAGATAAGAGTCAGGGATTTAGGGAGATAGGGAGATAGGGAGATAGGGAAATTTCAGCTAAATTCCCCACTACCCCCCACACCCCACACCCCACGAAAAACTTATTCAGCAAACCCTATTTAGGGTCTGCTGAATAAATCTAAAAACCTTGTTGGGTAAGACTTTTAGACTTTTTGTCAATCAAAAAGTACCAGGCATGGGAGTGATCAGGGGGAAAATTGAGGTACTTTTTCCCTGAAAATTAGGTAGTTGACCACCTG
>NZ_JAPZRB010000264.1:0-4934 GCF_027531105.1 Microcystis sp. LE18-22.4A | reverse complement strand
CTCAATTGTCTATCTTTTGGTATTAACCTGTTTGTGCCTTAAGTCCTTCCCTGTATGGATTTCAGCTACTTTTGAGCGTAGGCGCTCTCATCGAATTTTATTTTAAGTTAATTATTTGCATAACAATTCCCGAAGAGCCGGTTTATGCTTGGTTATTTAGCCTCAATTTTGGCTATGCTTATAGCTTAAAACCCGAGCGACAGGAGGTGTTAGCACGCAATGGTAAAGGACAGGATAGCACCTCTTTTGTCGATGATCGATCCCAAACTTTTGTCGATCCCTACAGTAATCAAGCGCGACAGGATTATTTAATTCTCCTAGAAGCCATTTTACAACGTCGTCCCGATGGAGTTTTATTTGATTATATTCGCTATCCCAGAGGAACAGGAGTCGATTCCGTGGCTGATAATGTCCAAGATTTATGGATTTTTAGTCCGGCATCCCGACAAGCTTTAATTAATCGAGGATTGAATAATAAGGGCAAATTTTTAATCGATCGCTATCTGACTCGCGGCCAAATTTCCCCCCATGATATCGTCGAAGCCGAGCGCCTTTATCCCCAAGAAACCGCCCCTCTTTGGCAGGGTAGAATCCCCTTAGAAGAGGAGATGAAACAATCAGTTCAAAGTCGTTTTGATCGCCTCAAATTAGAACTTTGGTTCCTAGCGGTTGCCCATGCTGCCCAGGGTGTAATTGATTATATTAGTTATTTTTCTGCCCTAGTGGAACGTCAGGGAATTCCCGCCGGGGCAGTGTTTTTTCCTGATGGAAATCGTCTTGTGGGTAATCAAGGTTTTGATTCCCGTTTACAAGCTTGGGATAGTTTTCCCGCTTCCCTAGAATGGCATCCCATGTCCTACGCTAATTGTAACGATACCACCTGTGTGGTTAATCAGATCAAAAGAGTAGTGGCAAGCAGGGGAAATCAAACTCCTGTTATCCCAGCTTTAGCGGGTTTATGGGGACAACCCTATAACAATCGTCCCTCCTTAGAAGTGCAAATGGAAGCGATTCGCATAGCCTTTCCCACCATAGATAGTATCAGTCATTTTGCTTTTTCTTGGCAAGAACCACAATTCGATCGAGCCAGAAGATTTTGTCATAAGTAACCGCATTTACACCTCCACTTTCACTTCCTCTGTCTGTGTTTGTTCCTGTAGTGGGGGAACTATCAAAGGCGGCAGTTCCGATCCGGGGGTGTTGAGAGTCGGTGTAATATCGACGTAGTTAATCACCGCCCCTAAAATTTTCACTTCCGCTTCTGTTAACTGGTCAGTTGCTTCACTCAAGAGACTAGAACGAGTTATCGCCTGGCGCGTTACCAGAATAATCCCGTCCGCTAGTTCTTCTAAGAGCAGCGCATCATTACAGCTAGACAGAGAAGGAGTATCCACAATCACCAGATCGAAACGGCCGCGAGAATCTTTGAGAATTAATTGTAATTCGCTCGATTCAATGATAGCTGCCGCTTGTTTTTGCGGACCGGGACTAGGCAAAATGGAAAGGTTTTCTATATTTGGGGCCAGCCGGATCGATTTACTTTTTGCCCCGTAGTAAAGTAGGGGTTCTCGGAAAGAATTGGGATCGGGAGTGACTCCGATTTCTTCGGCCTTAGAGGGACTTCTCAGATCTCCTTCGACTAACAGAGTCCGTCGGCCCGCTAAAGATGCTGCGATCGCCAGATTATAGGCAGTGGCGGTTTTCCCCTCTCCGCCAGTAATGCTGGTGACAACAACCACTTTCACCGTTTCGCCGCCGCCCACAAGTCGCAGGGTACTGCGTAAACGTTCGTAGTAGGGGAGATAATTGGCATTAGCATCGGCGAGAATCGGCTCGATTTCCTCGCCCTCTAAATTCCGCACAATCGGCAATTGTCCTAAGACTAGTATATCCCGACTAACCAAAGCTTCCCGCAATTCTTGGGGACTGTGCAGGCGATCATCGATCACTGCTAACAGGAGAATCGTACCCAATCCGGCTAAAGTTCCCAAACCAGCACCCACCAAGAGAATCAAGGTACGATTCTTGCGGTTAAACACCTGTTCGATCGGTTGAGCAACTGGCGTTTGGGCGACGGTGAGACTACCCACGGTTTCCGCTTCCGCAGCCTGAGCATCCACCAGAGCATTGAGAATATTCTCGTAGATACCCCGTTGAAAGGCGACGGCTTGGGTTAAACGAGCTTGCTGTAGCTGTTTATCGGGGAATTTCTCGTATTGGGAGCGTAATTGCTGTTCCTGAGTCACTAAGGATTCTAATTGTTTCATTAAACCCTCGCGCTGGGTTTGCAGGGTGACTAATTGAGCCGCTAGTTGTTGACGGGTGGCATCGAGATTACTTTGCTGACGGATGCGACTGCTGGGAAGATCGGTCAGGATGCCATCTTTTCCGATCACCTCGGCGGCTCTTTTTTGTAAGAGAGATTCGTTAACTTGCTGTTGTTTGCGTAATTTAACTACGGTGGGATGTTCGGGACGTAAATCCTTCTGTAGTCGCTCCAATTGGGCTTCCGTGTCCAAGATCTGCGCTCGGATACTGGCAATAATCGGGTCGGCACTAAGGGCCGAGGAGGTGTAAGCTTGATCGGGGGTTAAATCGAGTTGTTCACTCAGACTATTAATCTGTCCTTGAATGCCTTGCAGTTCTAGGCGAATTTCTCGCTGTTGCTGTTGACTACTGGTGATCGCGGTGAATAAACTCCCATCTTGAATCGCCAATAAATCTGAACCCTGGGTACTAATGTAGCGATAAAACTTTTCTTCGGCTCTGGTTAAATCTTTTTGGACTTCGTTAAGTCGGACACTGAGAGCTTCTATGCGGGCCCGTAACTGGGAAGTATTCAGCCAGCGACTGTATTCCACCATTTCCTTCATCAAGGTTTCGAGAATTAACTCCGCCTTGGCCTGGGAGTCGGCCGTTAACTCTAAAAGTATCTCTTGGGGTTGGTCGGTTCCTGTAGACCGATTGGTATTATTTTTTTGTCCCTCCGCTTCACCGGGGAAGGTGATTTTCAAATCTCGATCGCGAATTTTAACGATCTGTTCCTGATTAAATTGCAGTTTTTTGGCGGCATTGACCAATACCCGGGGAGACAGCAGTAAATCGCGGTCAATAGCCCGCCCTTGTTCTTGCAGTTGGGTTCCTGTACTGGTAAAAGCCGGCGGCGGCACCCGGTAGGCCAATTGTCCCACCGCCCGATAAAAGGTGGGGGGTTTCTCAGGATCGGGTAGGAGAGCAAAGATCACAGAACCACCTAAACAGACGAGGAAGACGAATATTCCCACAAATTTGTTCTGATCTAGCGAGATGAGAAATCGTTTAACAATTGGTAGAGCCATAGCTTTTTAATATATTCCCAGATTCTTTACATTTTAGCGGTCAAGAGTGATTCTCGCCCTTGAAATCCTAGCTTATGAAGTTGTGTTAAGGAGTGAAGGGAGCAAGTTGCCCCTCAATTATTGGAAGTTATTGAATTGATTGCTCAGGTTGAGAATTGTATTGGTAAAACTGGAAATATCCCGAATGGGTTGGGTAATGATATTAAAAGCGGCGAAAATTTCCCCTAATAGGGTGCGGGTGACAATAATTACGTCTTGATCTTCTAAGGGAACATTTTGGGAGATATCTCCCCTAACTGCCGCTATCGGACTCAAAGTTTGACTAACAATTCCCCCTTTGGCACTATCAAAACGTAGCAGAGACACTTGATTGACATTAATCCGCAGGCGATCGGAAACCGGTAAACTAGCCACCACATCGAGGAAGGTACTGCCATTGGGAATCGAAACATTTCTCAGGGCAATTCCCGAAGGAACTAAGGGAGCTAAAACCCTGACAGTGATATTCTGCTGGGTGAGGGTGGTTCTCGCCACCAGTGTGCGATTATATCCCGTTTCTTGGCCCACTTCTAACTTGGAAACAATCACGGCATCGCCCCCTTGCAGACGCATATCTGGCAAGCGTTCCCCTTTAATTAAGGGAGTATAAAGGTCAAGTTTCTCCTCTAATACTGTACCATCGACTAAAACCCGACGGACAACGATCGAACGCAGATCGGCTCTGGGAGTGCCACCCCCCGCCGCCAAAAGTACCTGCGCGAGGGGAGTATTAGGAGCGATACTATAAAACCCCGGTCGCTGTACCTCTCCCAGAATGGTTAACTGGACGGGACGGGCAGTGGTTAAAACCGCAATCACTTCCGGTTCCTCCCGCAAGTATTTTCGCCCCAATTCGAGGCGGATTTTAGTTTGTACTTCGTCTAAAGTCAAGCCCAGCACAGGAATACGCCCTAAAATCGGCACCAGAAAATTACCATCGGGATCCACCGGCCCCGTGGAATTAAATTCGGGAAAATCGGCAACCGAGACAGTAATTTGATCGCCGATATCGAGTCTATAGGCCTGAATTTGTCGGGATTGGCGATTATTGGGAGAGTAAACCGGTGGACTGTAGCCGGTAGGGGGAATCGTGTTTTCAGGAAAGGTGGGATTAGGGGGTTGGGGGGGCAAAAATTCCAACCCGGCCCCCGGTTGAGTCTGGGGTATGGACAAAGGCCCCTGGGCCTTGAGGCTCTCGGAGTCAATTACCCATAAGAACCCTGTCAGACCCAACCCTGATAAGGCTATGGCCCCAGTTCTGAATAAACTAACTGGCAAAAACTTGTTGAGCATTGGTGGAATCATCGAAAATTTGGGTCTGAAACCCCGTCGTTCTACGACGGCTTTACTGTTAAATATTAGCACATTTACGAAATATATGCTAAAATGTGAGACATGGAAAAAGCCTATTCGTTTCGATTTTACCCCACACCAGAACAAGAGTCGCTATTGCGGCGCACATTGGGCTGTGTAAGATTAGTTTACAATAAAGCTCTCCACGAACGAACACAAGCTTGGTATGAAAGACAAGAAAGAGTAGGCTACGCTCAAACTTCT
>NZ_JAPZRB010000058.1:0-4095 GCF_027531105.1 Microcystis sp. LE18-22.4A | reverse complement strand
AATAAGCATAAAATTGCATAAAATAACCAAATAGAGCATTTAATTGATTAATGCTCATTCTTAATTCTCCTGACTACTGACTACTGGCTCGGAGACTCCTCACCTAAAGGAAGATTTTTGATTTTTGCAAGAGGTCTATTTATTCGGTCAATCCTAGTTATGATCATTACTGATAAATGATAGTTGATAACTGGTAATGGTAAGTTCTTTCCCTCGCACCTATAAAATCGCCGTCATCGGTGACATTCACGACCAATGGGAAATAGAAGATAATTTAGCTCTAGAAGCTTTACAAGTGGATTTAGCCCTATTTGTCGGCGATTTTGGCAATGAATCCCTAGAAATTGTCGGTCGGATTGCTAGTTTGTCCTTACCAAAAGCCGTTATTCTCGGTAATCATGACGCGTGGTATAGCGCCACCCCCTGGGGACGAAAACAATGTCCCTACGATCGCAACAAGGAAGATCGTGTCACCGCCCAGTTAGAATTATTAGGGGTTGCTCATGTGGGTTACTCAAAACTAGACCTACCCGGTTTAGAGCTTTCGATTGTTGGGGGTCGTCCCTTTACTTGGGGGGGATCCGAGTGGAAAAATGGAGAATTTTTTCAAGAACGCTATAATATCAGCAGTTTTGCCGAATCTACCGCCAAAATTATCGCTAATATTCAAGATACTGCCTATAATAACCTGATTTTTTTAGGTCACAATGGTCCGGCCGGACTGGGAAAGGAAGCGGAAGCTATCTGTGGTCGCGATTGGCAACCCTTGGGAGGGGACCACGGGGATCCCGATTTAGCGGCGGCCATAGAACAAGCACAGCTATTAGGAAAACAGGTTCCTCTCGTCAGTTTCGGTCATATGCACCACCGTCTCCGTCATACCACTTCCCGTTTACGCAATCCCGTGGTCACTTCCGAGATGGGAACTGTTTATCTGAATGCTGCCAGTGTCCCTCGTATTCTCCACTCCGATACGGGTAAATCTCGCAATTTTTCCCTAGTCACTCTTGAAGAAGGTCTAGTCACAGAAGCATCTTTAATCTGGTTGAATGATAATTTCGAGATTATCAGCAATAGAAAACTTTATCACTCCGGAGCATCAATCGATCGCCTATCTCCCCAATCTTGTTATTCTTAATTTACATCTCCCCACACCCCACACCCCACTTCCTATAGATAGTTAAGTTTTTGAGCGAGTAGAGGTAAAGCAAGAGCGATAGTAACACTAACAATCATACCGATAAAAGCTTTCAAGGCATCCCCTAAAACCAGTTTACCCGTGGCTGCTAAATTAGGTTTTTCTCTGGTTAAAGTCAGAGAAATTTCTCGACCTCCTAATAAACCTAAAAATACCCAAGTGGTACTCATGGGAATATGATTATAGCCAACAAAAAACAGTAAAATTAGACCATAAATTAAGTTAATAATTGTTGCAGAACGCAGATCATGGGCGTTAGTTTTGCTAGTGACAATTTTCTCGATTTGACCACCGTGATTAATAAAAATGATGGTTTGCAGGAGTAGCATAACTGTTAGAGATAAAACTAACCATGTTGCTGCTAACTTTCTGGGAAGATAGGCGAAAATATTAGCAAAATCTTGCATTAACCATTGACTCCAGAGAAACCCGGTGGATAACCACTGTAAAACTACCCAGATTTTTTGAGGTTCTTGATTAACTGTTTCTAGGAAAAAGTTTTCTAATTGATAAATAATTCGATAGATTACTAACCCCACTATAACAGCAATGCAATAACCCCAAGCGGATTTAACTAACATTTCATCTAGAGATTGGGGAGCAAAAACTGTTAAAACCAAAAAGGTTGTACTCACAGGTATTCCCCAAGTGGTGAGAATTAAAATTGCTAAGGGAGGAACGATATAAATCCAAGTAAAAGTTTCTGGGAAGGGAATCATTTCTAGTCGATTATAAGCCACATCTCCCTGATTAATATACCAACCAGCGATAAAAATCGAGGCTAAGATTATACTGGTGTACAGCCATAAAATCCACCAGGGACGTTCTTCATTGGCACTTAAAAAAGTCCCTAAAGTTTGCAGGGAATCGTTGGCAACAATCGCATAAGCTGATAGGATAAAGCCAGCAATCATCAAAAAATTACTCATAGACAAGTGAAAAAAAATAAAACTTAAAGTAATACAAATCCTGTTCAAACAGTAGAGAAAAGCGCAGAGGTAGGAGAGCGGGAAGTGGGGAAGTGGGAATAAACGAAAACTTCCTACCTCCCCATTAATATAACTGCTATAACTCCTTAATTTTGCTTTAAAAAATCCCTCGCTAGATAGAAAGCAGCTAAACTACCAGAGACGGTAATTTCCTGTGGATTAATTTCCTGTAAAGGTCGAAGAATCACTTCAATTTCCTCGGTAATATCTAACTTTTGTTGACCTGTGGGAGTAGCATTAAGAGCCAAAAAAATATGAATTCTGTTAGTATCTTTAACGGGATTATCGTACAAAACAGCCAGAGCTATTAGAGAATCACTTTGATAACCGGTTTCCTCCTCGAATTCCCGACGCGCTGCCGCAGTAATATCATCTTCACCCGCATCTACTGCTCCGGCAGGAAATTCCAATAAAATTTCCTTAACTCCGTGACGATATTGACGGACAAAAACCAATTGATTATCCCCAGTAACTGGAACAACTAAAACAATTTCAGGACGAATATTAACGAAATAATCATCGATAACTTGTCCAGAGGATAACTTCACCGCGTCTTGACGGACTTGACACCAACGATTATGAAAAACTAGCTCGGATTTAATAATTTGCCATTTTTTTAAATTAGTCATCGACAATCCTGTTATAATTGCAGTGAAATTACTAAACTTTTTCTCAGATAATTATAGCTATCTAGGGACTATTCCTGATAAGATTTAATTTTATACTCCCATCTCCCATGTCGTTAATTCAATGGTATCCCGGTCATATTGCCAAAGCGGAAAGAAAACTCAAGGAACATCTTAAACTCGTGGATGTGGTCTTAGAAGTGCGCGATGCTCGCATTCCCTTAGCTTCCCATCATCCGCAGGTGGACGATTGGATTGGCAATAAACCGCGCTTGTTAATCTTAAATCGTCTCGATATGATTCCCGAATCTGCCCAGCAACAATGGGTAACATGGTTTAAAAGTCAAGGAAAAACCGTCTATTTTACTAACGCTAAACAGGGAGAAAGAGTTAAAGCAATTATCAAAGCGGCGGAAAAAATTGGCGATGAAATTAACCAAAAACGTCAACTAAGAGGAATGTTACCGCGTCCAGTGCGCGCCGTGGTGATCGGGTTTCCCAATGTGGGCAAATCTGCCCTGATTAACCGTTTATTAGGGCGAAAAGTCGTCGCCAGCGCCCGCAGGGCCGGAGTAACGCGACAATTACAATGGGTACGAATTTCCGACACCTTAGAATTATTAGACGCGCCGGGGGTGATTCCTTCCCGTTTAGAAAATCAAAAGGATGCGGTGAAATTAGCTATCTGTGAGGATATTGGGGATGCTGGTTATGATAACCAAAGGATAGCGGCGGCTTTTGTCGATTTATTAAGAGAATTACAGTATGAAGGACTTTTAGAATCTCGTTACGGGTTGAATACTCTAGACATGACCGGGGAAGATTTTATCGAAAAATTGGCCAATCTCAAATATCAAGAAGATAAAGAAAGGGCAGCCATGCAGTTACTCAATGATTTTCGTAAGGGAATAATCGGGGCTATTCCCTTAGAATTGCCCCCTTCCTCTTGAAATCGCCTGTTTTTAACTCAATAGTTAGGGTCTGCTGAAAAAGTTTTTCCTAGGGGCAGGGTGTAGGGTGTAGGGTGTGGGGTGTGGGGTTTTACCGATTTTGAGGGGGTCAATTACCTAATTTTCAGGGAAAAAGTAGCTGAATTTCCCCCTGATCACTCCCATATCTGGTACTTTTGGATTTCAAAAAAGGCTAAAAGTCTTATCCAGCAAGGTTTTTAGATTTATTCAGCAGACCCTAGTTAATTCCCGAATTTGTCAAAATTACCGCCTGTTAGTCCACTGAGCTGCCGATAAGATTAAAGAAATCGGTAAAGTTGCGGGGATCGATC
>NZ_JAPZRB010000135.1:0-1517 GCF_027531105.1 Microcystis sp. LE18-22.4A | reverse complement strand
GGAGAGTGGGGGGGGTTATATGGCGGGGACGGGAATGATACGATTTCAGGAGGTGCAGGTAATGACAATTTGTATGGTGAAGAAGGTAATGATGTCCTCAATGGTGATCTTGGAAATGATAAGCTTTTTGGGGGTAATGGTAATGACACCCTACAAGGAACCAATAGCGGTACAGGAGAACGAGATACTTTAGAAGGAGGAACGGGAAACGATCGCTTTATCCTTGCAGATACGACAAATGCCTTCTATGATGACGGTAATAGCACCCTTCCCGGTGATAACGACTACGCGACAATTGCCGACTTTAACACCACTGATGATATAATTCAACTACGGGGTTCAAGTGGTGACTATCTGTTATCGGTTTCTGGTTCTAATACTAAACTCTACATCAACAAACCAGGCAGCGAACCAGATGAACTTATTGCAGTTATCAATAATCAAACAGCATTAAGTCTAACTGCTAGTTATTTTAGCTATGTTTCTAGTCCTACTCTTCCCAGTATTACTCTTGCAGTTTCTCCCAGTAGTGTCAATGAAGATGGGACAACTAACTTAGTCTATACCTTCACTCGTACCGGTTCTACTACCAGCGCCTTAACCGCTAACTATACAGTTGGGGGAACAGCGACATTTAGCACAGATTACACTCAAACCGGTGCAGCAACTTTCACCAGTGCAACAGGGACAGTGAATTTCGTTGCTGGTTCATCCACTGCTACCGTAACTGTTGACCCCACTGCTGATACAACAGTAGAAAGTGATGAGACTGTCATTTTAACTCTTGCTGCGGGGACAGGTTATACAATAGGCACTCCTGACGCAGTTACCGGGACAATTACCAATGATGATTTACCTAGTATCACTCTTGCTATCTCTCCCAGTAGTGTTACCGAAGATGGGACAACAAATCTGATTTATACCTTCACCCGTAGTGGAGTAACCACTAATTCCTTAACCGTCAATTACACCCTCGGAGGGACAGCGACTCTCAATACAGATTACACTCGTACAGGGACTACCAATACAGTCACTTTCGCCGCTAATGCTACCACTGCTACCGTCACAATTGACCCCACTCCTGACACAATAGTAGAAAACAACGAAACCGTCGCTTTAACCCTCGCTGCCGGGACAGGTTATACAATAGGTACGACCAACGCAGCCACGGGGACAATTACCAATGACGATACCAGTGTCACCCTAGCAGTTTCTCCCGCAAGCGTCACCGAAGACGGGACAAGCAATCTCATCTACACTTTCACCCGTAGTGGAGTAACCACTAATTCCTTAACCGTCAATTACACCCTCGGAGGGACAGCTGCCCTCAATACCGACTACACTCGTACAGGGACTACCAATACAGTCACTTTCGCTGCTGGTTCATCCACTGCTACCGTCACAATTGACCCCACTGCTGACACCACAGTAGAAAGTGATGAAACTGTTGCTTTAACTCTCGCTGCGGGGACAGGTTATACAGTTGGGACAACTACCGCAGTGACTGGGACAATTAC
>NZ_JAPZRB010000206.1:0-4532 GCF_027531105.1 Microcystis sp. LE18-22.4A | reverse complement strand
ATTGTCTATCTTTTGGCATTAACCTGTTTGTGCTTTAAGTCTTTCCCTATATGGATTTCAGCTACTTTTGAGCGTAGGCGCTCTCATCGAATTTTATTTTAAGTTAATTATTTGCATAACAATTCCCGAAGAGCCTGAATTTTATCTTAATCGCATTTTCGGGATTATATGTTTGATGTTAATTAAAAAAGCGATCGCATCCATCTAAGGGTGTCATTCTTCCCCGTTCCCCAATAGCATCAGGTAGGGGTTTTCTTCGGAAAATTTAAGCTGATCTAACTGGACTTCCCCCATACAGAAATACTAAAAAATTAACAAAACCCTTACTGCAGGTCGCTTCTCAGAAAAAATTGAAAAGAGGCTACTGGGTACATTTTTCCCTTGAAAATGGCTGTACCGTTTACTGTATCTGGAGTAGAGCGATTCCGTAGAGTTGGCTGTATAGTGATCGCTAACCTTATTGTAACAGATGGTGTCATTAATCTCTAGAGTCAGCGATTCCCTCTGTAGCCATGTTTTTGATGGTTTTCTGCCCCGAAACAAGCTATAATGGTCGAAAGGTCAAATTTGAAAATTTTTGCCTCAAACCCTATCTGCGTAAGGACTTCAGGATTTTGTACCCAGTAGTTCATTAGTATTATGTTGCTTTAACTCAGGCTCTGTAAGACTTTTAGCCATAGCTAGTATGTTTATACGGGGGAAGTCCAGAGCTAAGCTTAACAAAAACTTCACACAACTTCACAAACAACTATTGACGAGAAGATGTCAAGGCCGGTTAATTAAATTAATTAAAATCATTGGGGGATATACCCCATGAAAACCAAAAAACTGACACCCCGCAATGCTGCTCCTGTGCAACGGGAAAATACCGCTACCGTCTCTCGTGATGGCAATGCGATCGCTCCCCTTATTACGTCCCGATGGATTCCTTTTGCGGGAGACGACGCAGAGTAGTCCCCTTGATTCTAGCACGAACCTCAAATCAGGTCAAAAGTCTTTTTCTCCTTGCCAAGGCGCACGGTTGCTTCCTTGTAATTGACGGTGGAGAAGCAAGGGGTCAGGGGAGAGAGGGAGCAGGGGAGTACAGGTTTTTGCTCTTCTCGGTTCCCCTTTTCCTTGACTCGCGAGTGCTAGAAGACTTAGATTCAGGGAGATAAACCCGAAAATCTGTTAAAAATATAAGATGCCAAAAAGTCTGCGCTATAATACTCGATTAGGATGATATAAAGGTAATCAGGAGAAGCGATGAACACTATCCAACTGACACCAGAAATAGAAGATTTGATTGCTCAACAAATTAAAACAGGAAAATATCAAGATGATTTAGCCGTTATTCAAGAGGGATTGCGTTTATTGGCAGAAAGAGACAGAATTTACCGAGGAAGATTTGAAGAATTGAAACGGGAAGTTATGATTGGCGTTGAGGAATTAAGACGACAGAAAGGAATTAATGCCGAAGAGGTTTTTTCAGAATTAGAAGAGGATTTACAACAAATAGAGGCTAAGGGTTTCCCGATGAGTCAGAAATAATATCAAAGATTATTTTCTCACCCTCAGCTAGATTGGATTTAAAGCAAGTTAATAGTTACTTGGCTGGGAAAAATCCGCAAGCTGCTAGAATTTTAAAAGAAAAAATCCAACAGGCTTGTAAAAAATTAGCTAAATTCCCCAATCTGGGACGTAGGCGCGATGAGTTAATCCCTAGTTTACGAAGTTTTCCTGTAGAAGATTATCTGATATTTTATTTCCCTCTTGAAAACGGAATTGAAATCGCAAGAGTAGTTAGTGGATATAGAGATTTAGATGCTATGTTTGATCTTGATTAAGAAAGCGATCGCATCAATCTAAGGGTGTCATTCTTCCCTGCTCCCCAGTAGCATCGGCTGGGGTTTTCTTTGGGGAAATTTAAGCTGATCTAAGCTTCACAAAAACTTCCCAAAACTCCACCGAAAAAAAACTCTTGACTCGGGAAAAAAGAACTGGTAAATTTGACTTAAAATTATGGAGGATATACCCCATGAAAACCAAAAAACTGACCCCTAGTAACGCTGCTCCTGTCCAACGGGAAAATACCGCTACCGTCTCTCGTGATGGCAATGCGATCGCTCCCCAGTTTGATTACAACAACGGGCCGGATCCTTTTGCGGGAGACGACGCAGAGTAGTCCCCTTGATTCTAGCAGGAACCTCAAATCAGGTCAAAAGTCTTTTTCTCCTTGCCAAGGCGCACGGTTAGCCTCAAGGAATTGACGCACAATCCCGTGGTGATTCGGGGGTTTCGGATACCGGGCATCGGTGGAGAAGCAAGGGAGCAGGGGAGCAGAGGTTGTTTCTCTTCTCGGTCCCCCTTTTCCTTGATTCACCAGTGTTAGAAGACTTAGGTTCAGGGAGATGAACCCGTGCCAATATCTTACTTCCCCAGGGTTATCGGATAGCGGTGTTCTTCTCCTTGGGTTTGTCCCTTTGACAGAATTAGATGAGCTATGATTAAAGTAAGATTTACTTATTCATACATCACAAATGACTCAGATTACTATTAATTTACCAGTCAGTTTACTTGAATCAGCCCAATGTTTAGGAAAGGCTACAGAACGAGAGTTATCAGAGGTTTTAATTGATACCTTAGAAATCATTTTGCCTACCTTTAATAATCTCTCAGCTGTGGGCAATCATCTTGAAGTTTCCCATCTTTTAGATTCCGAAGTTATTGAATTAGCTAATTCAAAAATGGATGCTGTTCAGAATCAACGCTTAGGAGAGTTACAAGCTAAGGGGAAAAATACGGGCTTAACCGAAGCCGAAGGCTATGAATTATTAGTTTTAATCTCAATTTACCAAATGGGACAATTAAGAAAGTCAATAGCCTTAGCTGAAGCCGTTAAACGAGGTTTGAGAGAGCCTTTAATACCATGAGTTTTCTCACAGAAACCTTACGCCAAAAAGTTAAACAACGGGCAGGAAATCGCTGTGAATATTGCCTAAGTCACCAGGATTATATTATGGGGAGATTACAAATTGATCATATCCAACCTTTAGCTAAAGGTGGTGCTAATACAGAAGATAATTTATGTTTAGCTTGTGAATTATGTAATCAATATAAATGGACTCAAACTGAAGCTATTGATCCCAAATCTGAGGTGTTGGTTTCCTTATTTAATCCTCGCCTTCAAAAATGGCAAGAACATTTTACTTGGACTCAAGAAGGAACGGAAATTATGGGAGTAACGGCTTGTGGTCGAGCAACAATTGTAGCTTTAAGATTAAATAGTAATCTGGCTGTTATTGTGCGTAAAAATTGGGTTAAAGCTGGTTGGCATCCACCTAATTTGCAGACGGAATCTCACCTTACCTAAAATATTCCTTTAACAATCTAAAAACTGGCCATTATGATAGTTGCTGACATTCAAAAAAGCTTCCTCAAAGAGCAAAGGCTACAATTTATTCGTAACCATCAACAAGCTTTCGATGTTGAGCCGATTTATCCTTTACGGCTGTTTGAAGATTTCGTGATGGGGGTTGAGGGCGATTGTAGTATTGAAGCCTCTTGTAAGATAGAATTAGATAAACTCATTGCCTCAAGGTTTATGCTCTTTTTTAAAGATAAAGCTCAAGAATGGCAAAAATATCTAGCGCAGTCTTTAGCTTTTTTTCGGCAAGTTGAAAACCGAGTTGGTGTTAAATTAGACTATTCTTTATTACAGCAGTTCTTAGGACTTAATTTTAATTTCAGTAAAATCACGGTTTTCAGTACGGGTATTGATTTAAGGACTAATCTTGCTGATTCTAGTTTAAAAATGCACATCAGGCTAAAAGATTATCCTGAAAAAATCAACCAAGCGTTATTGTTAACCAGTGATAGTGATGATTTAATAGCTGTACGAGATTTTCTTTCCATTGTCGGCTTTGATTTCTATTTTGATGGCCGTAGTGCGATCAAAATTTACCCTGAAGTTGCAGAAACAGACTTTTTTAAACCAGAAACTCAAGACAAAGTATGGCGACATCTTCCCAAATTTGTTTTAGAACCTCTTAAAGCAACAAGCTTATTTGGTTTTGGCTTTTCCAAAACAAATAATAACCCAGTTCTTTACTACCGTCTCAAAAATCGTCAAGATTTAACCAATTACTTCAAGCTTAATGATACCGCCCAAAGAGTTCATAGCTTTTATCAGCATCAAGATATTTTATCTGGTATGTGGGTAGGTACAGCCCAACAAGAATTAGAAAAAACGAGAATTGAAAATGTTATACTTTACTATTATAAGTATTTTGGAATGGAGTAAATCTTATGTTAACCACTAAACTTCCCTGATGTCAAGATACTCAAAAAGATAAAACTGCTAATGGAGACAATCAATAATGCAAAGTATTCACGCCTTAAAACAACTCTATGAGCTTGATGACTCTCAATGGCTAGGAGAAACCATTAGCTTGCTTAGAAATCATCAATTTCAACAGCTAGACTTAGAACATTTAATCGAGGAATTAGAGGATTTGGGCAAAGAAAAGAAAAATGCAGTAGCCAGTCTTTTA
>NZ_JAPZRB010000197.1:0-4281 GCF_027531105.1 Microcystis sp. LE18-22.4A | reverse complement strand
TTTTGTGGAAGCCTTGGCAGCTTTTCGGACAGCGATGTCTTTCCGTTTCTTTGAGTGGCTGACCGAGAATCGGGATGTGTTTGCCGCTTACAAAGCCAGTTTAGGCTTTGTTTGGGCTTGAAATTTGTTTAAGTCCCAATATTTGAAGGCCTTATTATCTTCAACCGTCCCATCGAACTAAGATAGTGCAAGCTTAAAGATGGCTTTTAGTTGTCAGCTAAATTTTTGCGCCAATTTCGTCAAATTGCTTCAAGAGATTTGATTGCGAACGCCACTGAAAGCAGCGTATGCGATCGCTATAGCATCTACAGCATCATTAATAGGCATTTTTGTCAATCCGAATAAATACTTAATTTGTTCGGCCACCTCAGCTTTAGTGGCCCTACCATGGCCCAGATGACATTTCCAACTAGCTTGATGGAGGAAAATCGGTTCAATTCCTCCATCGCGACAGCTAACTAGATTGATAATTCCCAATGCTTGCAGGACTCCACCGGCTGCCTTGATTTGCCGGTTAAAAAAGGGCATTTCCACGGCAATTTCCCCCGGTTTATATTCTGCGATTAACTCCTTTAAATCCCGTTCAATTTCGATCAAACGCTGGGCAGTAGAAAGATTTTTAGAAGTTTCGATCGTGCCGTAATCGACTAAAATCGGCATTAACTCACTATTATCCCGGAGAATAGCCCAACCGACAATCGCTAATCCGGGGTCGATACCCAACCAAGTAGTCATAGATTAAGCCAAAAAATCTTGGACGATTTGGAGGATTCTTTGGGATGCTTGTCCATCTCCAAAAGGATTAATGGCATTAGCCATACGATCATAGGCGATTTTATCCCCTAATAATTCTCCCGCTGCGGCTAAAATTTGCTCGGGATTTGTCCCAATTAATTTCGCGGTTCCCGCTTGTACTGCTTCCGGTCTTTCCGTGGTTTCTCGCAATACTAAAACCGGTTTTCCTAAACTAGGGGCTTCTTCTTGAATGCCCCCCGAATCAGTTAATAATAAATAACAGCGTTGAATCGCCCCCACTAACTCGGCATAATCGAGAGGTTCAGTTAAAAATACCCTGGGATGATTGCCCAAAGCGGACTTTATTGGTTCTCGGACGGTGGGATTGCGATGCAGGGGTAATAATAGGGCTGTATCGGTATATTTTTCTAACAACAAAGTGAATCCTTTGATAATATCCTGTAAGGGTTCGCCCCAATTTTCCCGGCGGTGAACCGTGGCTAATAAAACCCGATAATCTGACCAATTTAAGCCCGCAATTTGACATTCTGGAGCGGTTTTGGCTACGCTTAATAAAGCATCAATAACTGTATTACCGGTGTGGTGAATATTTCCTGTCACCCCGGATTTTTGTAAATTTTCCACGGCTAAAGTAGTGGGAGCAAAATGTAGGGTAGTCAGTTGAGAAATTAGGCGACGATTAGCTTCTTCGGGATAGGGATTATAGATATCATTAGTTCTTAATCCTGCTTCCACATGGGCGATAGGAATTTGTTGATAAAAAGCCGCTAAAGCAGCAGCAAAAGCAGTGGTAGTATCACCTTGCACAATAATTAAATCTGGTTTTATGCGCTCAAAAACTGTTTCTAAACCCCGTAAACTGCGGCAAGTAATATCAGTTAAGGTTTGACGGGTTTGCATAATATCGAGATTTTCATCTGCTTTTAAAGCAAATAATTCCATCACCTGCGCTACCATTTCTTTATGCTGTCCCGTCAGAACTACATGGGTTTGAAACTGTTCCGATTCTTGAAAAGCACGAATAACGGGAGCTAATTTAATCGCTTCGGGACGAGTTCCAAGAGTAATACAAATTGATTTCGACATATTATTATCAGTTATCAGTTATCAGTTATCAGTTATTAGTTATCAGTTATTAGTTATCAGATGTGATTTTTCATTTCACCGATTACTGTTTACTGATCACCCAAAATCGCTTGAATTGTGCTGTTTTGTCATTTTTCACCGGTGGGGGTTTGTTGAACAATAACTTGGGGATAGAGTTGCATTTGCTGAGGATTTAAAGAAGGTCGAGAGATGGTCAAAACTTTTTGTTTGGCTAACTCTTGAGTCATGGTATCTAAAGTTTGAGCGATACGCAAATTATATTCTAATTGTTCCCCAGAAGAAAGCAAATTACTTAAGCCATCGATTAAACGTCTTAAATTCTCGCGAAATTGGGGATCACCGATTAACTCATCGATATCGGAGGTGATTTTTTGAGTATTTTCAAAAGTAACCCTAGCGGATTCGAGAGTTTTTTGCAGTACAACAATTGTAGCAGGATCGTTAATAGTTTTAGTAATTTCTCGTAAATTATTCGATGTTTCCACCGCATTATTCAAAATAGTCTCGATATTTTGCATGACTTGTTTAGTATCAATTTCATCTAAACCTGCATTCAACTTCAGGGCGGTATTATTGAGATTATTAGCGAGACTACCAATACCTAAACTAGCTTGATTAATATTACCGAGAGTATTAACAATTTGTCCCCGATTTTCGCTGAGAACAGCATTGAGATTAGCGACCAATTGGGAAGATTGTTGAAAAGTCCTGCTGATTTGACTGCGATTTTCCTGAACGGTATTATCTAAAGTATTGACAAAACGGGAGGCATTATTAGCCGTATTAGTGACCGAGCGACTGGTGGTAGCTAATTCCAAAGATAGACGAGAGATTTCTCTTTGGGCATTACGGATAGTCTGGGAGGTATCATCGGATAAACGGGCGATTTTTTGAGCTGCTATAGCGGTATTTTTGGTGACATCATTGAGATTACCCACAAATTCAGGACTGGTAAAAGTATCCACTAAACGACCAACACTAGACATTAATTGTGTTCCTGTTGTCCCCTGTAAACGAGTATTATTACAGAGAATTAACTGTTGATCACAGTCGGGAGCCAGAGGGTCGAGATTTTTGGCCTCAGCACTTAAAGAAACTAAGGGAGTGATATCGATGGCTGCCTCCCCAATTAATCCGGAAAGATTGGTAGTAACAGTTACCTTCCTAGGCATAACTAAAGTAGCAGAAGCGATTTCGGCAATAACCTCCACTTGATTACTCCCCGGGATAAAACTCGTAATTCTTCCCACTCTCACCCCGCGAAAACGTACCGGCGCCCCGACTTGTAACCCTTCCACGTCAGCAAACTCGAAGATTAATTGATAGGTTCTTTGACCAAATCCCCCCCCGCGAACCCAGATAGCGAGCGCCCCAAAGACCAATAATCCGCCTAGAGCAAACAAACCTAGTCTTCCTTCCCGTAAAGCTCGCGAACTCTGCATGATTTTTCTCTCATTCTCGATAGTTCTTAATTTAGCTTAATCTAGCTTAAACGATTGTCCTAATCGGGCCTTCAATGCTGGCGCTAAAAAATTGCCGGATCATGGGATGATCGGTACGATCGATATCTGCCACTAATCCCTGCCATTGCACTTTTCCCTGATAGAGAAATACTACTCGATCGGCGGTGCGTCGGATGGTGCTTTGTTGGTGAGAAACCATCACATAAGTGTTCGCAGACCCCGATTTTTCATGGAGAGTCCGCACTAGATCCTCGATAATTGTGGAAGCTATCGGGTCTAATCCGGCGGTAGGTTCATCATACAGCAGTAATTCAGGATTATCGGCCGGATTATCGGGATTAGTGATAATAGCGCGGGCAAAAGCCACCCGTTTACGCATTCCCCCCGATAGTTCCGAAGGATAAAGGTCACTAATTCCCTGTAAACCGACCATTTCCAGGCTTTTTTCCACTAATTCCCTAATTATGGCTTTTTTTAAATTAGTTTGTTCATAAAGATAAAAACCGACATTTTCCCCGACGGTGAGAGAATCAAACAGGGCCGTTTGTTGAAAAACTAAGGAAGTTCGCATCGCTTCTCGACCATCTTCTAGCAATCCCTGACGCAATTGACCTTTAATACGAATTTCTCCAGCATTTATCCCCGTTAATCCCGCAATTAACCGTAAAACCGTTGATTTTCCCGTTCCCGACGGCCCGATAATTACCAGGGCCTCCCCTCGATAAATGGTTAAATCTAAACCATCGAGAATAACATTATCCCCGAATCTTTTCGATACTCCTCTCAATTCAATTAACGGTTCTTTCATCGTCGCTTAATTAGGGTTTGCTGAAAAAGTTTTTCCTAGGGGCAGGGTGTAGGGTGTGGGGTGTGGGGTGTGGGGTTTTACCGATTTTGAGGGGGTCAATTACCTAATTTTCAGGGAAAAAGTCCCTGAATTTACCCCTGATCACTC
>NZ_JAPZRB010000400.1:0-1554 GCF_027531105.1 Microcystis sp. LE18-22.4A | reverse complement strand
ACCCTTATATAGAAAGGCATTTAGCGATTTTTGTTAATTGTTTTTGATATAGAGCGAACTAATCAATTAAGTCTCTTACCAGATAAGGATTTAGTCGATTTATGCCCCCCTATCGAACCATACCAAGTAACGAAGAACCATAAAAATTCGGTTCCGGGAATTTTTCATTGACAATCCAATTGCCCAGATCGCGAATTTTGTAATCCACAGGATCATGATCGCTACCGTCTAACCGATGAATTTCTAACGGTGTGGCGACAACTATTATCGAAACCGAACACGGACTTTCAAGGCGATTACCTGCGGATCGAGGGAGGAAAAGTCCTGTTTCCCCCCGTACAGAAGCCCCACCCACCCCTTTGGTTCGGTGGCTCCTCGCCCATCGCCCACGAGATCGCCGCTAAACACGTCGATGTCTATCTGACCTGGGGCGAACCCCCGTCCGCGGTGGCCGAAAAAATCATCACCGTGCGCCGTTTAGCCGAGGCCCGCGGTCGGACGCTCCGATTCGGCATTCGTTTACACGTTATCGTCCGGGAAACGGCCAGCGAAGCGTGGGAGACGGCGGAGACATTGATCCGCTATGTAGACGAGGAAGCGATCGCCACCGCCCAAAACGCCTACGCGCGCATGGACTCGGAAGGGCAAGGGCGGATGAGTCAATTGCACAACGGCAGTCGCGCCGCCTTGGAAATTAGCCCAAATCTCTGGGCCGGGGTGGGTTTGGTACGCGGGGGAGCGGGAACCGCTCTCGTGGGGGATGCGGATACGGTAGCGCGCCGTCTGCTCGAATACCGAGATCTCGGCATCGAGACGTTTATTCTCTCCGGTTATCCCCATCTAGAGGAAGCCTACCGGGCCGCCGAACTGTTGTTTCCCCGTTTACCAGTAGAGAGCGCGCCGATCCGACCCCAACCCGTTCAGGTTCTCGCTCCTTTCGGCGAGATCGTTGCCCATATCTAATTTCCGCTAGTGTTCTAAATCTGTGGAATAAGTAGGGTCTGCTGAAAAAGTTTTTCCTGGTGGCAGGGTGTGGGGTGTGGGGTGTGGGGTGTGGGGTTTTACCCATTTTCACCTGGTCAATTACCTAATTTTCAGGGAAAAAGTCCAGGAATTTTCCCCTCAATCACTGCAAGGGTCGGGACTTTTTGAGGTCAAAAAAGTCTAAAAGCCTTATCCAACAAGGTTTTTAGATTTATTCAGCAAACCCTAAGTAATAATGGTTGGTTCTTCGGCACTTATTATGCAGACTTATGCAGACGGGGTGATTATGATTCTGAAACTCTTGATGGATAAGACTTGTAAGATTCACAAACCGTCTCCAGTATAGTATCTACCGAAGAGCCCTAACTATTTTCCCCTTATTTTTTAAGTTGATTAGATTAGGTAAACTCTTTGTCAGAAATCACCTAATTAGGGTCTGCTGAAAAAGTTTTTCCTAGGGGCAGGGTGTAGGGTGTGGGGTGTGGGGTGTGGGGTTTTACCCATTTTCATCGGGTAAATTACCTAATTTTCAGGGAAAAAGTCCAGGGATTTTCCCCCCGACCACTCCCA
>NZ_JAPZRB010000550.1:0-4097 GCF_027531105.1 Microcystis sp. LE18-22.4A | reverse complement strand
AGGCTAATTATAAATTATACAGAGGTAGCAGCGGCTAAGTCTGGGTACTGGCAGTGCGGGACGGTGCTATGGCGATTTGATTACCCTATTCAGAAATCTTTGTCAAGTACAATTTATACCAAATTAGATGAGCTTACCCTGTTTAATACGGATACCATAAGAACTAGGATGATTGTCTATTTCTTGCTATTTTCGAGTATAAAATTTTAACGGTAACATATAAGTTTAGAAGCGATAAAGCCGATAACAATGAGTTACTGGGAAAGAGATAACGTGAGGGAGCGGGGAAAAATGCCATGTCAACTACAGTGTACAAAAATAGACGCAGTATTATGATAGATAAAGCCAAGGAAATAATCAGGATATACTGATTAAGTAACGACGAGTGAATAGGACTAGCCAAATAATACACAAATAATGCTATGAAAGAAATAATACCGAGAATATTGATGAGATGAATTAAGGGAGTTAAGCGTTTTAAATAGGCAATAAGACTTTTGTTTAAATTCTTCTGGCTGATTAGGTGGGTTCTGCGATGGGCTACTCGATTGAATATCGAGGTCATTTCGGGAGTTAAACGCGAATCGTCTGTATTTTGTAGAAATCTTTCGCTAACTCGAGGAAAGACTAAATATCCCGTAGTTGTAGTTAATGAACGTTTAAATTTAGATAGCCAATAACCGCTATCTATTTCATTAAAAGAAAAAGCCTTACCTTTAATTCTTTTCTGTTGAAATGCGGTTTCAAGCTCGTAATTTATTTTATTAAAAATTTTATAAGTGCTGCGGCTGTTGGCATCTGTTATTTTATTGGCGGCTGCTATTATCGACCATTGAATCCAATCGATAGTAACTTCAATATCATAATCTTTTCCACCCTGTCGAGTAATTCTAGTTGCTAATTCTTCTTCAATTAATGGTTTTAGTTTACTAAATGTAGGACTAACTTCATAAGCTATTAGTAATTGTTGTCGATTGATAGTGATAAACTTAAAATTATCTCGATTCTTACCATCATCTATACTCCGAATTTTCGCAAAAGTTCCCAGAACAGCTTCAGAACCGGGCAGAGAGAGTGCGGGTACTCCCAGAAAAAAACCATTCAAGAGAGTAAAAAACATAGTAATTAATAAACTTATAGCAATGGGAATAATACAAATCGGCAAAGCTTCTCGAATAGCTCTTGCTATATTGATTCTATTTCTTAATACGAGAATAACAAAAATAACTAGGTAACTCAGCAAGAACACTATCTGCTCTGGACGGGTAATGAATATTATTCCTAAACACAATCCGCCAAGAACAGAAAATATTAGTTTCCTCGCTAAATTTTCTGACATAACAGTTATGACAGTCAAAGCCAAAAGAATATGATATAAACTAATGGCTATTGTTTCAGTTAAAATGGTATTGAACAACATAAAAGTTGTTATATGAAAAGTTAAAATTGCAAAAATAGCTATACATATCAGTCGAGGTATTTTCAAGCGACGAAAACTATAAACTAATAAAATATTAGATAAAATATAAAAAATCTCATGACTGATTCGCAAAGGAAAATTAAGTAGACTGGAAAACAGTATAAATATAGAGTAGCCTTGGCTCTGTAATGGTAATCTACTTAACTCTCCATTATCTGTAGGAAACCAAATTTTTTGATTTGCCATTAGGATATAGCCCCAAGAATCTTTTGGATTCCCTAAAACTTCACTATTTCTAATCAGAAAAAATTTCACGGCAATTATAAATAGTAAACTCAGGAGAAAGTATTGTTTCTTGCCATCTATAAGCTTTAGGACCATATTAACTGTTACTTTATTAGAAGATTGATAACTAGAGTGATTGTTATTCATGCTTGACATTTGCTTAGTTGATAAGTTGATCTGAAAAAATGATAAGTAGTTGGACAAAAGTAAAGTTAACTGTGGGGTAAGGAGTCAGGAGTCAGTAAGAATTGCGGCAATTTACATTTCTTAAGATAGACAACAGAATTTATGTCCGACTACTTATGTGTCCCACTCTAGGAGTAATATCGATTACTATAATATGTGAAGTAGGATAGACACTCGCTAAAAGTTCAGTTAAAGCACCTTGCCCACAGCCTAACTCTAGAATTATTTCAGGATTAACCCATTTATGTATTTGATGAGTTAAATCAGCTAGATTAACAAAAATGTTTCGATAAATATCAGAAATTGGTTTTTCCAAAGGACTTAACAATCTCCGAACAAATGTTCCTATCGGCATAAAAATTAGTTAACTCCCTATAAATTCACCTTGATCTGTTTTTATCTTCGTTTCAATCCCAAAACACTTAAAAAGAAACTAGAAAAAATCACCTGTACTCCCAACGCTAGAGCGGTTACGGAAGGAATGACAATCCGCATGGTCACGGCTGGATCTAAAGCCCCATAAAGTCGAGCATTCCAAATGTATAAAGCATACAGTGAACCCCCCATACCTAGTACCAATAAAATTACGCCAATGATCAATCCCACCTCCAGATTAATATAACGCAAAAATCGTCTTAATTTTCGGTCTTCCGGTAATAAACCTTCGCTGATAGCAAAAGCTTTTGTGAAGATGGCAAAACTGACGATTTGAAAGCCGATAATCAAAGCTGTGGCTGAATAGAGAAGGGTGTGAACTCTCGGTTGGGTCATAAACCAAATCGTCGCCACAAATCCCAGAAACATTAAAGCCAGTCCGGGGTAGAGAAACAACCAGCGAGGACTATACATTAAGAGGAAGCGGAGATGTCGCCAGCCATCGCGCCAAGTTTTTAGGTGGGGAGGACGACTGCGACCGTCAGGGGATAAAGTGGTTGGTACTTCGGTAATTTTCAGACCGTAGAGGGATGCTTTCACCACCATCTCGCTGGCGAATTCCATGCCAGTGGTGCGTAGGTTCAATTGTTCGATCGCCTGTTTACTAAACCCGCGCAATCCACAGTGAAAATCACCACAGGGGCTGCCAAAAAATAACCGTCCTAACCAAGTCAAGACAGGATTGCCCAGATACTTATGCAATACTGGCATCGCCCCTGGTTTAATTCCCCCCTGAAAACGATTGCCCATCACCAAATCGTAACCCTGTCGCAATTTTTCTAGGAAAGGCGAGAGATTGGTAAAGTCATAGCTATCATCGGCATCCCCCATAATAATGTACTGACCTTTGGCGGCGGCGATACCTCCCCGCAGGGCGCTACCATAACCCCTTTCCGGGATGGGAACCACCCGCGCCCCTGAATTAGTGGCAATTTCTTGGGAACCGTCGCTACTGCCATTATCGGCGATTAGCACCTCTCCCGCAATTTTGTGTTGTTCCAGATAATCTCGTGCTTTGCCGATACAGGTGGCCAGGGTTTCCGCCTCGTTGAGACAGGGCATGATGATCGATAATTCTAGAGTAGGTATCTGCTCCTTAGAGGCGGCATCTGCCCTGACCTGATTTTCCAGCATAACAATGGCGGTGGAGTCGTTTTGCTCAAGAGTATAACAGGATTATTGACATTTGTGACAACAGATTTTTGATTGCTCAATAGTGCTGCCTTAATTGATTGGCTTGTCTTTGTCCCACATAACCTATAATGATTGGGGTGTTCATTATCCAGATTTCCGAAGCTATCTAAGCTAGACAGGGCCTTGAGCATCTCAACAACGGGGTTTAGATTACGAACGGCTTAGGGCAAAAATTCGGCAACCCAGAGAAAATGATACTGAAAAATAAAAAATTGAAGTTTATCTTGGTTTCACAGCCATAAACCTTAGCTATATCAAGCTGAAAATCGAAATGACCTTAAAAGTTTAGTTGTAACATATAAGTTTAGAATTGACAGTGCCGATAGCAATGGATTACTGGGGAATAGGTAACGTGAAGCTGCGGAGAAAAATGCCAGATCGACTGCAACATACAAAAATAAGCGCAGTCAAATTATAGATAAGGCAAAAGAAATAAGGTTCTTCGTTACTTGGTATGGTTCGATAGGGGGTCATAAATCGACTAAATCCTTATCTGGTAAGAGACTTAATTGATTAGTTCGCTCTAGATCAAAAATAATTGACAAAAATCGCTAAATGCCTTTCTATATAAGGGTTA
>NZ_JAPZRB010000424.1:0-1623 GCF_027531105.1 Microcystis sp. LE18-22.4A | reverse complement strand
TCCGATCCCTAAGCTGATACAATTAGCTAGTATCTTGTTCATAACCTGATAAGACTCCAAAAAACTAAGTGATTCTTACAATCTAGATGTTCACTTTGGTTTTGTCTGTGGGAATTTGTGGCCATTTTGGATTTTCTGATACAATAATTTTTGTGGGATAAAGTGGGATTTAGTGGCAAAAAGGAGGGAACCAGACTCAAAGTCTCCCTTTTTAAGGAGGGAACCAGACTCAAAGTCCCCCTTTTTAAGGGGGATTTAGGGGGATCGAACTAGCGAAGCTTATAACTAGCAACTTGGGTTAATTTAAATGCGGAACAAATTACTAAATTAAGAGGTTAATCAGTCAAAAAAAGGCAAAAAATGGAAGAATTATTAGAGTTAAAAAATCTATTACTAGCTGGCAATGTTCCCGATGCCTTAATCTTGGTAGAGGAAATGACAGAAATGAGCAAAGATGATAAGCTCAATAAGATTTTTAGCTTTAGTATTATTGTCCTATTACATCTGATTAAACAGCAAGCAGAAAAACGCAGTACACGCTCATGGGAAACCTCTATTTCTAATTCTGTTAAACAGATTCAACGCATTAATCAACGACGTAAAACTGGAGGAAATTATCTAACAATAGAAGAATTAAAAGAAACCTTAGATGATGCTTATTATTCCGCTTTAAGACAAGCGGCATTAGAAGCTTTTGAAGGTATATATAAACCAGAAGAAATTGAGGCTATGATCGATAAAAATAAAATTATTAATCAAGCATTGGAATTAATATTAATCGATTAAGTAACAGGTGACAGTCGGAAACAAATCAGGAGGTTTAAATGTCAGAAATAAAATAATTTGGCAAATATTTATAAAAAAACGAGAAAACTAAAATATGTTCCCTTATCCCAACCAGCAATACAAATGTTCTATCACTTACTTATATGGATATTCAAACCCTTTTAGAATGGACAGATAAACAGGTATTAGAGAAAACTGGTAAACATCTTGATTCATTGCAAGAATCCATCTTACAGGGTATTTGGGAACATCAAGATTACGAAAAAATTGCCAAAGATAATCAGCGCAGTTATGACCATATAAAAAAAGAAGCATGGAAATTATGGCAACTGTTATCTGATGTTTTTGAAGAAGATATAAAAAAGTCTAATGTTCGTTCCATTTTAGAAAATAAAGCTTCATCTACTATTTATCACTTTGCTAACCATCATTGTAATAATATCGGCAATAACCATATAAATATCTGTAGAGAAAATAATCCCTATTCAGAAAACAACTTAAAAAAGTCTTCAAATTTTCCAGATAATGGTCATCAATCCCCCATAATTAACCTAACAAAAGCTCCTGAATTAAGGTATAACTATGGACGTAAGTTAGAAATATCAACCTTAAAAGAATGGCTAGATAATAAAACTCGATTAATTACTATTTATGGGTTAAGTGGAATCGGAAAAACAGCTTTAACCCTTAAATTAATTTCAGAAATTGCCCCACAATTTGATTATATTATTTATCGCAGTCTGGAAAATATTCCTCAATTAATCGCTCTCAAGGATGATCTAAAACAGTTTTTCGCCCAATCTCTATCAACCCCCTTACCTGATATAATAGATTATC
>NZ_JAPZRB010000543.1:0-1601 GCF_027531105.1 Microcystis sp. LE18-22.4A | reverse complement strand
ACATCATCTAAATTCTCTCCTGTATAGGAGAAGATGAGATTATCAACAGTTGTAATTAAAGAGTGAATATCAAAATTGTTCATTGTTAAACACAGAATCCAGATTAATAAGCTTTTACCTGACATTATATGACATTATCAGTTGTACGGTCAATTTAATATTATTTTTAGATTTAAGTTATGTGTCTTAATACTGCTTTATATAGCTTTAAAACGCTCTCATTTCCTCGAAAAAGAACCCAGTAACGTCGGTTAAATTGCCTTTTTTATATAACTCATTCCCCCTTAATTGAATAAGTTGAGGGGGATTTTTATAGATTAATTTTCGGCTTCATTTTCTAAAATTTCCTGTAATTGTGAACGCAATGGAGTTAGATTATTTTCAATCGTCCGCCAAGCAATTGCCAATTCTACCCGAAAATATTCATGAAAAATGACATTTCGCATATCTCCCATTAAACGCCAAGGAATTTGAGAATAACGCAATTGTACCTCACTAGGAATATTTCTAGATGCCTCACCAATAATTCCTAAATTATAAAGAACTGCTTTAAGAGTCACTCGATTTGAGCTAAAATCTTCAAAGGTCATATTAGCCGTCCATTCCAAGATTTCATCAATGGATTCAATAATATCTTGAAGACGAAGTTGCCAATCTCTAAAAGGCATTAATCACATCCTTTAATACAGGTTGTCGTAAATGTTCTTTTAAAGAATCTTGAGTACCTAAATCAACAGAACATCCTAATATATCTTCTAAGTAAAGTCGTACCTCGATAAACTCAAATAACCCTACCGCTTTACTAAATTCTACCAATAAATCTACATCACTGTCAAAACGTGCTTCATCCCTTGCTACTGAACCAAATAGAGACAGAGATTTTACCCCTAGTTTTTCTAATTGTTCTCGGTGTTTTGCGAGAATTGTTAGTACCTCATCTCGTTTCATGGCTATTTCCTGAAATCTGATTCTTTCATTGTAACCTTAATGGTTGTCTCGTTGATATTGGCTCTCATGATGAAGTTTATTAAAATAGAAATTATTATTGAACTTAGAAATGCTCTGCCAGTGCCAAATACCACCATTAATTAGGTTGCTTAGGTTTTTCAAGTTGCTGTTTAACTAATTCTAAGGGAAGTTTTAACACTCTAGCAATTTGTTCGACGGTTAAGCCTTCTTTCATCAATTCTGTAGCGATTTCGAGTTTAGATTCTTCAGCAAGATTAGATTTTTGTAATTGATTTTCTGGTAGTTGATTACAGATATGACCTTTATTAATTTGTACGGGATTTATTACATTAAAGTTATGAGAGACATTATAATAATATCTTCGCAGACTAGACCTGAGATTAGCTTTATTAACTTCTTCTCCTAAAATTTCTGATAAGGTTTTCCATAGCTTACCAGCTACATCCTTAACATATTTCTCGGAACGATGATGACTTTTAGCGATTTCTGTGTATTTTTGGTGATTAATCACCCCTTCTAAGATTTCAGACTGAACATCATCTAAATTCTCTCCTGTATAGGAGAAGATGAGATTATCAACAGTTGTAATTAAAGAGTGAATATCAAAATTGTTCATTGTTAAACACAGAATC
>NZ_JAPZRB010000032.1:0-47171 GCF_027531105.1 Microcystis sp. LE18-22.4A | reverse complement strand
GTCAGTCTGTAGAGCGACCATAAGACCAGAACAGAGTAAATCTGTTAAGGCAGGTGCGGAACCCCGCAAGGGAAAGAAGCAGAAACCTAAATCGTGAGGTTTGGGAATCGCCGTCCGTTTTACGGCGGCGAGGATGTCAATTTACAGCAAATTCAGTATAGGGTCGAATATGTTCGGGTTTAAAGGCAAGGACAATTTGCTCTTTAGGAATACCGGCGGCTAATAAATCAGTGGCAATACCGTCTTCGGTTCCGTCTCGTTGTATCCAGATTTTACCATTAATAATTTGTAAATGCAGTAAACAGCCATGTACTCTTTCTCGGTTATCCCAACCTTCTAAGAGAATTAGATAGTTATCAGAGTCTTTGTCAATAATGAGGAGGCGGTTTACCTCTCCAGTAGCATAGCGCAAGTTTGCATAATAACGGAGAGATTCAATAATAATTTTTCTCATATTTTCTAACCTATCCATCTTAAAATAACCTCCTCAATTTCGTCAAAAATTAATAATTTTAATCGTTTGTTGTCTAATAAAACTTGACCAATAGGATCTTCAAAAATATCGGCAAAAGCTTGTTGATGAATTGCTAAATATAAAGTTCTTTCAGATTTTAGTTTTGTCAATAAATCATAGTATAAAATATATTGTCCTAATGCTTTTTCTAAGTCATCGATAGATGATTTGCCAACAAAACTTTTAATTTCAATGGCAATTTTTTGATTGTCTTTTTCGGCGGCAATAATTTTTTCTGCTCCTAAGTCAATATATAAATCTCTTTTTCCCCAGCGAATAATTAGGGGGTCATGGGTAATTGTCCAGCCATCTTTGTCTAAGGCAGTTCTCACGGTATCATGATAAATATCTTTTGCTGGCATTTTTATTATAACTGATGATTATTAGAGATGCAGCGATTTTGGGAATTTTGAAGAATCGGTGATTCGTCTTTTTCATCTCGTTCCCAGGTTCTACCTGAAGCATACATTAAGGCAGAACCTTGATACAAGCAAGTTAAATTGATTTTATTTATCCATTTTTGCCTTGAGAAATTCTTCTAATTTCTTCATGTCTTCTTGACTAGGAGTAAGGGTAAATCTAGTTACACCTGATTCAGTTCGCATTCTATCCATATAAATTCTTAAGGCTTCATCATCTTCTCGATGGGAGAGGACATATTTTCTTAATTCTGGGCGAGACATTTGGTAAAAATCAGGTTGATGATTCATCTTCAAACTCCACATTTCCGTTAGTTAATATGATAAAGCTAAGAGTTTCACCTGCTAGTATATAAATCTCCTTTCTTTTTTCATCATACCGAAATAGATGAATATCGGTATAGAAGTTAGACAGGGTTTGACACATTCTAATGCAAGTAAGCATCTGTTCGGGAGTGGGTATCATTATTGATGGCTTTTTCCTCCAATTTACGAGTTTATACCTGTAATAAGTATAGCATAATACTGGATTGAAACAGCTAATTTAGTGCCTTAGATTTAAGGGAATGCGAGCATCCTGCTCGCTAATTATTCAGGTAGTCTGCTCGCTAGATGTTATATACTAAGCCAGAGCATTGGCACAAGCAATAACTGTTAACTGTTCACTGAATAAACCGTCCTCGACGACGCAACTACCCGCAGCCCGTCGAAGTCGCTGAGGTAATCGCAGTCGCCGCGATACGCAGAACGACAACTCCTGGGACCGTCGCCCCAAGAGCCGCCACGTACTACATATTTCCTTTTTAACAACACATCAGGACACAATTCTTCTTCTCCCTTATCCCATGCCCGACCATCATTGGGCGCGTCTTTATAGTTATCGTGCCAAGGATCTAGACACCATTCCCAAACGTTCCCGTGCATATCATAAAGTCCAAAGGCATTCACGATTTGAAACCTGCCTACGGCCGTCGTCCTTGCACGAGCGGTTTGACCGTAATTTGCCAAAGCCGGGTCAATGTTGCACCCAAAATGATAGGGCGGATAAATCGGATTTTGAATTGATTCTTCACTGATAACTGATGACTGATAACTGATAACTGCACGACAGGCGTATTCCCACTCTGCCTCACTGGGTAAACGGTATTGATAGCCTTTTCCTTTTTCCCGTGACCAGAGTGATAGTCTCTTACAGAATTCCACTGCCTCGTACCAACTAATACATTCCACTGGTCGGCGATTATCCCCTTTATAGGTTGAGGGGTCTGGGTTAAGATCCCGTTCAATTTTAGGCAAAGAAGCTACTGCTCGCCACTGCGCCTGCGTTATCGGATATTTGCCCATCAGAAAGGGAGAAATCGTGACCCTGTGTGGCGGGCGCTCATCTGGATATGATCCGTCTTCTCGCTCCGGCGAACCCATCCAAAACTCACCACCAGAAATTTTCACCATTTCTAGGTTTATTCCACTTTCTAACTCTTCGATTACTGTGGCTGGTAGATCGTTTTCTGCGATAATTGAGAGTTCAATATTTCCTTGTTTATCAACCTTTGCTGTCCAGATAGGAACCTCCTCTCCCCACTGCTTCAGTAACCAGGAAGCTGACAGCCTTATCTGTGCTTTTTCCTTCTCATTTTCGAGTAAATTTCTCAACTTTTCTCGGCTTAAAAATGATTTGTTAGTTGCTTCTTTTTCTAATGTCTCTCGCTCTAAATTATCAATGTCTGAACTGCGGAGGTAATTATATAATTCTTGCTGGCTACTAGCTTCGAGAAAATCTTTAGCCAATTGCGTAGTCTCCACCGTGTCTTGATATTCTTGCAGAATTTTCTCTGCATCTGCTAACTTGTCACCCGACCACAAATAATACTGAGATCTGTTATTTTTTTGCCAGTCTTTGGCATCTTTATCCACCTGTTTGGCTAATTCTCTACCCTTGCGAGTTTCGGTTCGCCACAGATTCAGGTTGTCCCACTTTTCAATTAAAGCTTCATGTGCCAAATCTACCCAAGCTTCTTCTTCTCGTTCAGTTTTTCCCGTCACTAAAAGACGACCTTTTACTAATCCTTGTTTACCTTCAATCAGTTCTTTTAAAACTTTTTGTCCTTCTTGATTATCTCCAGCTAGAGACAAGATAAAGGCTTTCGGTTGACGCAATCTGGTATCTTTTTCCCCATCTCCTATTTGCAGAAGATTCAAGAAAATTCGCTTGATTAAAGCTTTTTCTGTTTCTGTTCGCTCCTGCTGCGGTGAGTCTTTTTCATAATCCTTGTATTGATAGACTTTATCAGCTTGACAATTTAACGCTCCGACTATACCACCTATCGCCTCATAAGCATCTAAAGTCAGCCGATGGTTTGCTTCATCTCGCCTCTGCCAAAGCTGGGTTAAAGCAAACTCTAATAAAGGCAAAAATCCTGGTTCTTGTTTAATATCTTCAAGGATTTTATTGAGTAAATCATTAGTAACTTCATAGCCTTGCAGTTTGGCTGGTTCCGTGATAGCTTCTAGCAAATCTAATCCCCTTAGATCTGGCAGGTATTCGGCGTTATTTTGAATCAGTTGTCGCAGCCCATCGTAACGCAAACAGGGTTCAATGAAATCCGCCCTCATGGTAGCAACAACTGCTAGGGGAGAGTCTGGAATTGTGGCAACTTGAGTAATCAATTCAATAAAGCGATCGCGCTGTTCCGCTAGAGCAAAAGTGAATAATTCCTCAAACTGATCCACCACCAGCAAGAATTTGTGTTTGCGGGGAAAAAGCTCTAATAGCGGTTTTAAGCCTTCGCTGGCTGGATTATTGATACATTCATCCAGCAATTTTTCGCAATCTGGAAAATAGGATAACAGTAGGCTTTCTAACTTTGTCAACGGCTTAAATCCAGGCTTGATCGGTTCGAGAATTTGCCATCCTAATTCTTCCAACCAGGGTATCAATCCCGCCAGAACTACCGAAGATTTACCACTTCCAGAAGCACCAATCAGAGGGACAAAATTTAGCCGATCTAGCTTAGATTTGATGTCTTCCACTACTCGCTTGCGTCCGAAGAAAAATGGGCGTTCTTTCTTAGTAAACGCCAGCAATCCTTGATAGGGACAGCGCAATTCTCCCTTCTCATCTAGTAACGGTTTCACCTCTTTAACTTGAGGTTGCGCCCCATATTTGACCAGAATTAGCGATCGCCCAACTCCCATGCGAATCGGTTCTTGACCCTCCCCGCGCAATTCCCGCGAAACAAAATCAAACAGGCGATCGGCACTAATTTCTCCCGTTTCTGGGTCCGCCTCTTTTTGGGACAATCCCTTCAGTAAAGCGGCGGTGAACAAACTGTATTCCTCATCTTCCCAAGCCACCTGTTGTGACCGACAGGCGGCGATTAGGTAGTAATCTTGCTTCTCCTTAAATGCTGAGAGGCTGCGATTTAATTCCGGATTTTCGGGCAATAACGCCCCCGCATGGCAACAGTCTAGCATTACCACCAGATTACTCAAACTAGAACGCCGTAATAAAGGATTGAGTTCTCGGTCTAAAGAAATGGCATTTTTGCCGTCGGGTTGGCTATCGGAGGTGGCGAGATAGGCTTCCCCGTCACCGATGCGATTGATCAGGCGAAACCCGTGTCCTGAAAAGTAGATCAAGACTTCTTGATTTTTGGTCTGCTCTTCCGATAAGATTTTCTTTAAGGCTTGCAAGACTTCATTCCCCGTTACCTTTCCTGAAACAACTTCGAAGCGTTTTTCTGCGGCAATCCAGCGATTGGGTAGGCGTTCTACATTCTCAAATGTCTTGGTATTCTCCAAGAATTGAGCAACAGCTTCCGCATCTTGCGCCGGTTTGCTCAAAGATGGCAGGAAATCGTAATCGTTAATGCCGATGATGAGGGCGTAGCGAGCCATAGACAGTCAGCAAGGGATAGAAATGTTTTTTATGTTAGGTTATTTTTTGGTAAACTGCAAGGAAAGCATAGGCCCTCCCTTAGATGACCTTTTCTTATCATCACAAGTACGGGAGAGCCAAGAAATAGTTAAGAAAAAAGTTAATTTTCAATTTCTGCATTATTTATGACTCGACTAACTCCAATCCAAATTGACGAAAACACTCTGATTTATATAGAGTCCACCGATGACCTAGAAATTCCTGCCGAGACGGTAAGAACCGAGGGAAGAGTTGCTAAAGGGGTAATTAATGTACCAGATAAACAGCAAATTTTACAGAATTTTCAGACAATTGAAGATACAATTCGTACTTACACTACTTACACTTTAAACGCTTTTCGCAATTTAGCCATTGCCAACATTGAGGAAGTCACTTTACAATTTGGTGTGGAAATCGGCGGTGAGGTAGGAATCCCTTATATTACTAAAGGAACCGCTAAAAGTAATTTAAATATTACGGTTAAGTGTACCTTTCCTAAGCCGCCGAACTCGTCTGATTGATGGTTCAATATTTAACGTTTTCTGGTTCTTCCGTATATTACCAAAATAAGAGAGCCAAATAATCTTGATTAAAGTCTCTGGTCTTGATTTTGGGGATAACTGGGGAATAGATCTCTGGGGAAATCCTCGGCACTTAAACAGGTTTGTAAAGCTTGGGAGGGGTTATTTTTGTCCACACCACGACTGACAGCGATAACGCACTCGGAAAAGCGACCGGGTAATAAACTTTGACGACAGGAATCTAAAACCTGTTTAGAAATCCCTAATTTATCGGGTTCCTTGGCTGTTTCTGTTTCCGTTTGTTTGAGGGAATTAGCGGCAAATAAGGGGGCAGCGCGATGGATATCGACCACACAGTGACCTAGGTCGATGGGACGACGCACTTGAAAACAAGCTTGCAGAGCCAGATTACCATCGATCGGGGTTTTGGATTTAATCATTACCACACAGCGGGATAATTCTTTAGGAATTAATGCTTCTGAACAAGCGGTGGCGGCATCTTGGGGACTGACTCCCGTGCGGACAATCTGACTGATACAGGCACTAAATTGATTATTATTGCCAAATGCGATCGCTGTTCGGTTCATTTCTACTAAGCCAAGGGAAATAGTAGCGATTGCGCTCCAACTAGCAATTTTTTTAATATGGTTTTTCATCGTTCGCTCACACCGAGGATTTTAAGGCTAACTGGCCTTGATCTTAACAGATTCAGAGAGAACAGGAAACACAGAGAAGGGGAGATGGGGGGATGGGGAATGGGGTAGGGTTGATTCATGAATCAACCCTACCTTGAATCAACCCTAGGGAGATGGGGGGATAGGGAATGGGGAAATTCAACTAATACCCCAAAACCCTAACACCCCAAAACCCCAAAACCCCAGGGCCAAAATTAGTATTCTGGTACAGTGGAATCGACTTCGCGACTCCAGGCGCTGATACCACCTTTGACGTTAATTCCTTCGATACCTGCCTCTTTGAGGATAGCGAGGGCTTTAGCGGAACGTCCCCCCATCTTACAATGGGCGATGAGACGATAACCGTTGACTAATTCCTTAATTTTGGGAATTGCCGCACCATTTTCGATATCGGGTAGGGGAATTAACACCGAGTTGGGGATATTAGCGATTTGGTACTCGTTGGGATTACGCACATCGATGAGAATGTAATCATTGGCATTGCTGTCAATTAGTGCTTTTAACTCTACTACGGTCATTTCTGTCATTTTTTGCTGTGCTGCCGCTTCTTGTGCTTTCGCTTGCGGGATACCGCAGAATTGTTCGTAATCAATTAATTTTTCAATGACGGGACGGATGGGATTCGGGCGCAATTTTAACTCACGGAATTTCATTTCCCAAGCATTGTAAAGCAGTAAACGACCACTGAGGGTATCCGGTGCGCCGAGGATAATTTTAATGGCTTCTGTGGCTTGAATTGTGCCGATTACTCCGGGTAAAACCCCTAAAACACCGCCTTCCGCACAGGAGGGAACCATACCCGGTGGTGGCGGTTCGGGATAGAGATCGCGGTAGTTGGGACCGCCTTGGTAGTTAAAAACGGTTGCCTGTCCTTCAAAGCGGAAAATTGAGCCATAAACGTTGGGTTTGTCGAGAAGAACACAAGCATCATTAGTCAGATAACGGGTGGGGAAATTATCCGTCCCGTCGATGACTACATCATAGGGGGCTAAAATGTCAAGGGCATTTTCGGAACTTATGCGGGTTTCGTACAAATCCACCTGACAGTAGGGGTTAATTTCTAGAATTCTGTCCTTAGCGGAAACAATTTTCGGTTTACCTACCCAAGAAGTGCCGTGAATAATTTGACGTTGCAGATTGGAACTATCGACGATATCGAAGTCAACAATACCGATTCTACCGATGCCAGCCGCCGCTAGATAGAGTAAAAGCGGGGAACCGAGTCCCCCGGTGCCGATGCAGAGAACACTGGCGGCTTTTAGTTTTTTTTGACCTTCTAAGCCCACTTCGGGCAGAATAATGTGTCGAGAGTAGCGTTGAACCTCCTCTTTGGAAAGTTCGATCGCCGCGAGATTAGGATTTAGCATAGATTAGGTAAATAGTGAAACCTCACTCGATTCGGGCTAGAATTTCGTCTCAGCACGGTTTAGAGACAAAAATCAGGAAGACTCGATCGCTTCCTGGATTTTTAATTCTTTCTATGCTTATGATAGTGTGAGGGTCTGGCTCCGTGTTGTTAATATTAGTTAACTTTCCCCTGCTACTTGGGTGCGGTATTCACTAGCGGAGAGGGTATCAGCCAAGGCAGTATCGGGATTTTCTACCCGCACTTTTAATAACCAACCCTCCCCGTGGGGATCATCGGCAATTAATTCGGGGGAGTCAATCATCGCTTGATTGCGATCAACTACGGTTCCCGAGACGGGAGGATAAAGATCTTCTACCGCTTTTACCGATTCGATCGTGCCGAAACTACTACCCACTTTCAGTGCCTCTCCCAATTCGGGCAATTCTAGAAACACGATATCACCCAATTGATCGACGGCAAAAGCACTAATTCCCAAGGTAGCGATTTCACCTTCGAGTCTGACGTATTCGTGGGTTTCTAGGTATCTCAAATCCTCGGGATATTCCAGTTCCATCGTCTGTCTCTAAATATTTACAGCATCAGTTAGTTTACTAGATCTCTTGGGGAAAATGTTCATCGGCTAGGGCTGTTTTATTGCCGATCGCTGCCTAGGGTTTGGTGAAAAAGTTTTTCCTGGTGGCAGGGTGTGGGGTGTGGGGTGTGGGGTGTAGGGTTTTACCGATTTTGAGGAGGTCAATTACCTAATTTTCAGGGAAAAAGTCCCTAAAATTTTCCCCCCATCACTCCAATGGTCGGCACTTTTTGAGGGAAAAAAAGTCTGAAAACCTTATCCAACCAAGTTTTTAGATTTATTCAGCCAACCCTACCTAGACAAAATTAATTACACCGATCGAACCCTGATTAAACAGCTAAAATTGGTTTAGATCGATCGGGGAACATCGGAACACTGGAACAGTAGGGGTTAGCTGCTTTTTTAGCTCACTTAACAATACCCAGTTTAAATGCCTCCTAGCTTACTTATGTTAAATCCCATCTTAGATCCTCGCGGTGGCGAACATCAAACCATAAGAGCCTTTTTTGAGCCAAAAACCATCGCTGTGGTGGGATTTAATCGCCAAAATCCCCAACTCGATCGCACTCTTTTAAATAATCTCCATCATAATCCCGGTCAGCACCGTCTTTATCTAGTTAATCCTCACCCCGAAAACCGGCTCGATCTTCCCAGCTATAGCAGTTTACCAGCTATCCAGGCGGCGATCGATCTGGTAATTATCACCGCCCCCGCTCCCGAAATTCCCGCTATTATCGCCCAATCTGTCGAAAAACAGGTTAAATGCGCCCTGATTCTCTCCACGGGTTTTCGGGAAACCGGCCAGATGGGGGAAAATTTACTCAGGGAAATTAAAGCGATCGCTGGTCAAAAATTACGCATCATCGGTCCCCATAGCTCAGGAATCAGCAATCTCAGCCAAAATCTTAACGCCACCTTTTCCCCCATCCTGCCGAAAAACGGTTCAATTGCCCTGATTAGTCAAAGTGGGGCGATCGCTGCTGCCGTGCTTGATTGGAGTTTAAGCGAAAATGTCGGTTTTAGTCACTTTATCTCCCTCGGAGTTCTTTTAGATGTGGATTGGGGCGAATTACTCTATTATTTGGGGGACGATCCCCACACCAAAAGCATTGTTATCTACCTGGAATCCCTGAATAATGCCCGCTCTTTTCTGTCCTCGGCCCGAGAAGTTGCCCTAAATAAACCAATTATCGCCATTAGTCGCCACAGTACCGACTTTGACCCCACTTCTCTTTCCCATGCTGGCAAATTGACCAGCGATCAGCTAACTCTCTCCGCTGCCTTTGCTCGTTGTGGCATCGTGGAAGTACAAAGACTGGCCGATCTCTTGAATATCACGCAAGTTTTAGCGAAAATTCCCCGATTTCCCCGGGGAAAACGCTTGACAATCATCAGCAATGGTTTTGCTCCCGCTCTTTTAGCGGCCTCGGCTTTACTGGCGGAAGATGGACAACTGGCAACCCTTACCCCCGCAACGCTCGAAAAACTAGCTCCTCTTGTTCCCGCGGATATTGTCCCCCAAAATCCCATCGATCTGCGTCGCGGCAGCGATCCCGATAGCTACGCTCGCGCCCTAGAGATCGCTTTAGCGGATGCACATACCGATGCGGTGTTGATGATTCTCTCGCCTCGCTTTAACACCGATCTGCGAGAAATTGCCCATAGAATCGCTTCAATTGCTCAAAATAGCACAAAACCCATTTTAGCAAGTTTGATGGGGGGAGAGGGCATTGCAGAGGGAGTAGCGTTATTAAATCAGCAGGGTATCCCCACCTATCGCTATCCCGATTCGGCGGCCCGGGTGTTTAATTTGCTCTGGAAATATGAAGAGAATCTGCGCGGTCTTTATCAAACGCCAATTTTAACCAATTCTCAGGAAAATGGCTCCGATCGAGTTTTAGTGAGCCAGATTATCGAGCAAGCAGGGGATAGAACAATTCTCAGTGAGCCAGAGTCTTTGGATATACTGAAAGCTTATGGAATCCCTGTTATTGTCACTAAAATTGCTGAAAGTGCCGCAGAAGCAGTTAATCTCGCTGAATCTCTCGGTTATCCCGTGGTGATGAAACTGCATTCGAGGACGATTATCCATAAAAGCGCGGTGGGTGGGGTACAATTGCCGCTTTTTTCCTCTATGGCAGTGGTGCAAGCGTATCAAGCGATCGAAGCTAATGTTAGCGCACAAGTGGGTCGGGAGCATTTTCTCGGGGTGAGTATTCAACCGATGTTAGAGATCGATCGAGGATATGAGTTAATTATCGGCTCTAATTACGATGATCAGTGCGGACCGGTGATAATTTTTGGTACTGGTGGCCGTTTAGTCGATATTTTTCAAGATTACGCCACCGCTCTACCTCCTTTAAATACTAATCTCGCTCGCCGACTTTTAGAAAAAACCAAGATTTATCGGGCTTTTCACGGGACAAATGGGCTTAAATCGCTTAATTTAGCGAATTTGGAGCAAATAATCGTTAGATTTAGTCACCTAGTCAGTGAACAACCTCGCATTAAAACTATCGATATTAATCCCTTTTTTGCCGATTCAGAGCAATTAATCGCCCTTTCCGCTTCTATCCTTCTTCATACTCGAACTACACCCCCAGAAAAGTTATCTCATCCGGCGATTCGTCCCTATCCTGAACATTATATAGGTCCTTGGACGACGAAAAGAGGCTTAAAGGTGCTAATTCGTCCGATTCGGGCAGCGGATGAGCCTTTAGTGCGACAATTTCACCATTATCTCTCGGAAGAAACTATTTATTATCGTTATTTTCACCTTGTCAATCTCGATCGCCAAACCGCTTATGATCGTCTTACGCGCATTTGTTTTATCGACTACGATCGAGTAATGAGCTTAGTGGTAGAGATTAATAACGATCAGACGGAAGAACCAGAAATTATCGCTATAGGACGCTTAAATAAACTGCATGGCGTTAATGTGGCGGAATTTGACCTATTAGTTAGGGATGACTATCAAGGTCAAGGTATTGGTACAGAATTACTACAGCGTTTAGTCACTATTGGCAAAAAGGAAGGATTAGAGGGAATTGAAGGGGAAATTTTAAGGGATAACCGCGCTATGCAGATGATAGCCGCTAAAGTGGGGTTTTCTCTTCATAAAACTGCCGATTTTGTCAAAGTGGAACTTGAATTATGAAGCCTTTTTTGATAAGCTGATCACTAATTTTCTGGCTGAATTGTTTGGGCTAATCCTTGCTCTAAAGTAAAGGGAGGTTGCCAATTCAGGGTTTTTTGAATATAGCTAGAGTCAACGGCAAGAGAACCAAGCAAGCGATCGATATTATAGGTGTTAAAAGGGAGATTTTTCCCTGTTATGGATTCTAGGCTATCACCCAGATAACCTAAGAATCTAAGTAAGGTAGTGGGGACGGGTAGCAATTGACAGGGTTGTTGAATTTGTTGAGCAATGAGTCGAATTAATTGGGGAGTAGAAACAGCTTGGTTATCGCTAATTAAAAAGATTTGATTAGCGGCATTAGGATGGTCTAAACAGGTAATAATGGCAGCAACCAAATTACCCACAAAGACAAAACTACGACGATTTTTTATTGCACCAAAAGGTAAGGGTAATCCCCGTTTAATTAGTTTCATCAAGCGGTCCATATTACCCGGATTACCAGGACCGTAAACTAGAGTAGGACGAATAATTGTCCAAGTCATGTTACTATCTTTGGCAAGGTTAATTAAAGCTTGTTCCGCTTGTAGTTTACTACGACCATAGGGACTATCAGGGTGACAGGGAGAATTTTCGTTAAGAATATTATCACTTTCGGCAGCCATAGCATGAATAGAACTGACAAAAATAAAGTGCTTAACTCCCGCTTTTAGCGACTGCTTAACTAGGTTAATAGTCCCCTTAGTGTTAACTTTTATAAATGCTGCTTCTGGATTGGATATAGTCTCATGAAGGATATGAGCGCGTCCTGCTAGATGAATAACGGTATCAATGCCTAGCAATGCTTCTTGCCAATCGCTCATATCATCAATTTCACCCACCTGAATAGCCTTAATTGACAGGGATGCAGGAAACTCAAATTTCTGGCGAATTGCAGCTGTTATTTGGTAGTTATGTTGGTGTAAAGTTGGCAGTAAGTGGCTGGCAATAAAGCCGGTAGAACCTGTAACTAAAACGTTTTTCATTATTGATTATTCAATTAAGTTTAGTAAAGTTTCCAACCATGTTTATTGAAAAAATACACGGCAGATTGAGCAAAGACTATTGCCAGTTTAGTAGAGTTGTGCGCTCCTCTTGCCCAATGATGATAAATATTCACATGGGGATAAAGTATGGTTTTATATTTTTTAGACATTCTAAGGGTCAAATCATAATCTTCAAAATACATAAACATATTTTTATCAAAGTAGCCAATATCATCTAAATATTTTCTGTTAAATAGCATAAAACAACCACTAATAATCGGTACTTCTATTATCTGGTTATAGCTGATATCTCGCATTTCATACCAGTCCAATCTCTTTTTGAAAAGAAACTGCATTTTTTTTGGTATAAAACGTCTAATAAATAAGGTTAAAACTGTGGGTTGACGCTTACAAAGGTATTGGATGTCCCCATTAGGGTAAGATATTTTTGGAGTAATCAATCCCACCTCTTGATGCTTATCGAGGTAGTGAATAAGTTCGGTGATCACATTATTATCAAAATAAACATCTGGATTGATAACTAAATGATAATCATAATTTTTAGCCCTAGTAATAGCTAGGTTATGTCCTTGACCAAAACCAACGTTATTACCATTATTGAAGTAATAATCTATATCGTATTCCTGAAAATTATCGAATATTTTTTTGAATTCATCGGTGGGAGAATTATCTACTACGGATAAATTAATTTCTATAGGTGTGCCGAACAGAGATTTAATTGCTTGAATAACTATCTCTGGGTCATTTTTGTAAAGAACAAGGGAGGCCGTAAGTTGCATAATTCTGGAGTAATAAAGTGATTTTACCGAACTTACCATGGGAGAAATTGCTGGAAGTCTTTCTATGACTAGATCATAGCAAAAGTTGCTCAAATGATCCTTTAGATGTCTCTTAGATGTCTCAATCCTTGCCCAGCAAACACTTCAGGGATTTTATTGTTTACATCTTTCCCCGCAAGTTCGGAAGAACCAATAAAGTTAAACATTAGGGATAATATATTTACTTCTTGTACCTGTGCCAAGGTTTAACAATCCCTTGAGGAAAAACCTTACGGAGCTTATTACGAATAGCTATATCAGCTTGTAGCCACAAGTCTCGAAGTTTTTGTTCGGGTCGCCCTCGAAAAGAGGTGACATGAAAATAGTCTTCACTTTCGGGTGATACGGGAGAGAAATAATAGTTGGATACACAACATCTCGAACCATTATATATAACCGGATTAACAGAATGATATGAACTTTTGTCCGTCTTCATAATTACTAGCCTGTTAAATTTGCTCCAAATTGTTCTCTGAGGAGATTTTAATCCATTGTCCCACAGTTCTAAATTGCCTCCATAACCCTCTTGCCAATCTGGTGTTACATAATACAGTAAATTGAGAACTCTGTAATTCTTTCTGTCTTTATCATGGGAATTATCTATGTGAGGATTAAGGAAGCACCCTCGATCCATCAAGCTAATTCCACCAGCATACAAATATTCATCAGGTAATAATTGAGGGATTCCAGTAATTTCACTCAACAGAGATAAAATTTTAGTATCTTGAAAAGCATAAATAATTTCTTCAAGCAGAGGATTATATAGATTCATTTGAGCCGCCACATACTTAAGCTCTCTGATACTATTTCTTTGACTCATTTCTTCTTTTTGAGGAAAGGCTTCATAAATGAATTGAACTATTTGCTCATCTAATAAATTGTCAATAACACAGCTACTTATCTGGTCAGACATTGCAAATTCTTTTGCCAAAGATTCCCGATTGTCTTCTAGCTTTTGAATAATTAGTTGGGCTAATTGTTTTCTATTCATAAACATTAGTTTGCTCCTCTGGAATAAAAAAATACTTGCTTAACAATACTCAACTCTTCAGTTGCTTAAGTATGGATTAACCAACGTTACTTTACTTCTTGAAGACTTAACATCTTGCCGTATGGTATGATCAAGAACATGCAAAATGTAAATATGATCTAGCCAAGAGGCATTTTTAAAAATCCTTTTTGTTTTCAAAAATTTATAGGGCGATATTTTTCTGGTTTCATTTTCACTATTAAACTCTTGAATTGCCAGGAGTTCTCCGCACCAATCATTATGATAGTCTTCATGTATATCATCAAAATATAAGAAGGTGATAGGAAGATAGTTGCTGGAGTCATAACTCAAGGAGATTAATGCTTCTTTGGCAGAAGAATAGTAATCAACATCAATCACGACATATCCGACTGGAGATTCGGGATTAAGCTTTTTCATAAAACTAGGTATAGTTTCACTTAATTACCCGATGATAAGTTCTGCATTTTTTGGCAAAAGTTTAACAAGTTGATCCCTATTCATCGGAAAATCGCCTTGCTGATATAGTTCAGGATGATCTTTATAATCTTGGGGAGGTGGCATTCCCAGTCCTGTATCGAAACCATAAATATTAAAATCGATGCCTGTAATCGATGAAACTTTTTCAGCTATTTTGCACATATTTATTAGCCCTGCACCCGCCGCTACACCAAACTCGATGAGCGTCACAGATTGTAAACCAAGTTTCCTAGCTTCATCCGCCGCTCTTAAAATTCCGTAGGCATTGTGCTGTCGCAATATTAAATCAAAATCAATTTTTGCTCTGTATGAACCAAACAGAGACACCAAGATTGAGAATAGATTCAAGTGAATCGGCTCTGTCACTCTTTCATACAGTATTCTTTTCCATACATAGGAGTGTTTTAACTTAGTCCAAAACATAATTTCTGTTCCTGTTTTTTTGCTCTGTATTACAACTTACTTTACCATGTCAAAACTTCAAATGTCAAATAGAGGGGACAGAGGTGATTAATAAATTATTTAGAATTACTATATCTGGGTTTCAGTGATTTTGGGCTTCTCGAAGTAAATCCCAAGCAGGGATTGGGATTTAGGTTTTTATCGATTTGCTCGATTTGTTTTTTGTCTAAGTCACACTATTCATCAACATTAGTTGTCTCCTGTAAATACAAGGCTCTTCTAGGTTCTGTGTGATCGGTTTAACTTACATAGGATCGATCTTTGTGTCCTCTGTGTCTCTGTGGTTCGTTCCACTCCCTCGCTAGGAGAAATGTATCTTAGAATACATTTTACCCACCAAACCTGGGAGAGCCAATACAATTAGTTAGGATACTATTAATTAAACAAAAAAAGCTCTAACTTCTGTTTAAAAAACAAGTGTAATTTCGGAAACAAAATTGACAAAACCGCTTTGAGAGAAGTATATTGAACATAAAAAATCATTGTTGATAAATCAATTTTCTTGTTTAGCCATAAATACCAATAATTCTTGATGCCTCCAATTCTCATTGCCAATTTATTACTACTAAGTCCGCTAGAATATTTTACGATATGAGTCGTACAAACATTTAGTCTATACATACTAGACTCGCTCTGGTTGTCAAGGTAAATTTCCATCCACAAAAAATGATCTTCTGCATACTTTATTTGAGGTGCAAATCTGTTACTCATATTTCGTTTTAACATAACAGAGGATGTGTCAAATGGATTGAAAGTTAAAACTTCTTGCTTACCAATTAAATCAAACCTTAGTTGTGTTAATTTATCTAGGTGATTATATTGAGGTAAGACTAAGTAACTACCATGTCCAGATAAACAAACTTGAGGATTAGCAATCATCCAAGAGTATTGAATAGCAATTTTTTCAGGATGCCATGATTCATCTGCATCTAAAAAAGCAATAAAATCCTGAGATGCTAAATTCCAACCAGTATTACGTGCAATAGACGGACCAGAGTTAGACTCTAAAGCAACAACCTTAATCCACTCTTTACCATACTGCTGCTGTAGTTCTTTCAACTTCTCCAATGTACCATCACCGCTGCCATCTTCAACCAGAATAACCTCGGCGGGACGGAGGGTTTGTTTGGCTACAGAATCGACTGCTCTCTCAATTGTATTTGAGCAACGATAGCAGGGAATAATTACACTAACGGATGCTTCCATGTCTCTTAGCCTCAATTAAATACCATAGTCCTAAATGTTCTAAAGCTTTATGCCCTGTAATTGTACAGAACGAACGCAAAGTTAGTAAGAAGGAGTAAAACTTAGGCAATAACTGATGGCGCAAGCGAACTCTAGTAAACTCTAGGTTAGCTAAGTAATAATCTCCAGAAACCCCTCTAGGACTGGCAACAGATAAAATCTCATCAATTGTAACAAAGGTAATACCCCTACTGTAGCAACGCCCCAAAAAATCGTAGTCACCAGCTATTTTAAAAGAAGTATCAAACATTCCCTGTCTCTCATATACTGATAAAGGAACAAACACAGAACTATGGGGAATCATTCTGTAAGGAAGCATCTCAAATCTTCCAGATGCAATTATCCACTTCGATGGCTCGCTAAGGATAGCTTTGCAATTACCCGTGAGAATACTTGATGGATGATTTAAATGAACCTTAATAATGGAAGAAATAGCACCATCAATATAACCATCTCCAGAATTAATCAGTCCGACAATTTGTCCTCTACTCAAGACTATACCTTTGTTCATCGCATCGTAAATGCCTCCATCAGGCTCACTCACCCAATAATCAATCTGGTTTTCATACTTACGAATAATATCAACTGTCCCATCCGTAGAACCACCATCTATAACAATATACTCAACATTATCATAAGCCTGATTAATCACACTCTGAATTGTCTGCTCTAAATACTTCTCGCTATTAAAAACTACAGTTATAATAGTAACTAGAGGAACCAGTAAATTGCCAGACAAATCACTCTCTTCATCATAAGACTTTTTGAAATATCCCTTAGTTCTCAATCCACCTTCTCCTCTTCGTTCTGGATTAGGAGGTAGAAATAGGACGGACTGGACTTTTGACGAGGGATCGTTAGTTATGACTGGTTTCTCCTGCGTCACCAGGCGAGTAGTAGAAAAATTGGGGTCTAGCGTAATTGCGTCTTTGTCTTGATTGACTGGGGGAAGCGTCATAATTGTGATTTAGCAGCAGCTTTCGGGGATTGTGGTTCTTCTCGACTTTGTGTGATAATTTTTACTTATGGAATCGTGAAGTGCTTATTGGGCAAGACTTTTAGGACTATTTTGCCGAAAAAACTCTCAGTATAGACCTCGTTTCCACACAGAAACCAGAAGAGCCGGATTGTAACTCACTCCAACACCTCTGTCAAGGATGGTAGAAAGAGGTGATCGACAAACTCATCAATAAACTCGTCAATTGAATTGGCAGCCAGCGCCACAGCCATTGCTTCTTAGTAATTGTTCTACAAACAGAATATCATTGGCTTGCAGGGATTCAAAAACGGACAAATCTACGGATTCTACTTTCTGGGTAAGCAAACTAAATTCTAGAAAATCTTTACTAACATTAGCAAAGTCTTTTAAAAAATCTTGAGGATAAGGCTCGATCGAGATCAGTTGTGATTTTTGGGAATTTTCTCTAAAATTCATTTTTAAAGCTGCGGCGATAATTTTAGTGCTACCACCCGAGCCAATTTCAATTACCCGATCAGGTTTTTTTTCTCTGACCATAGCATAGAGGACTTCTGCATCGCCACTAATGAGACCAGAACCATCTTCGGAATAACCAAACGCTGAAAAAATTTCTTTATTGTTAAATTCTAAAGCATATTTTTCTAGTAAATACTTAACCAGTTCAGTTTGCTTGTCTAGATGCCATTCAATTGAGCTAAGAGGCCTTTCTTTGCCCGCGTATGTCATAATTTCCTGACGGTTGGGTATGGGCTGATAAAAATGGTCAGTAATTAGGGTGTAGCCAATATTTCTTAAGAGGGGATTGAATATTTGTCTGGCTAGAGCAAATTTAATATTTTTTCTACCCTGTTCGGTTTGCATACGGTTAAGTAATTTTTTCAACATTGTCAACCTTTACACTACTAATATTTACTGTCATGTTTTGTCGTCAAAGCCAACTGGGAACTGGTATCCTTGATCAAACTATTACTAGCTGGTTGTTTCCTATTAAATCTTGACAAAATACTGCTGCGGCAGCCTGTCACCCATAATGGGCAATTTAATTAACCGACCAGTTCAAGACCGGATTCAATGGGCATAATTTGCTAGATTATACCTGATGATAAACTTTTTGTAAAGAAAATTTTTAATCAGCTAATACCGGAAAGCGAACAAGAGTTTTCTAAGGTTATTGGTCGTCCATGCTTGATATTCCTATCCTATTAGCTTTCTGGAGAGTTATTGTACTTTAGCCAGTCAATATCTAGATTTATTCTGGCAAATCTCCAAAACGCTCTCGATAGCGTTGAAGCAATGCTTCTAAATCCTCAGCCCGCATTCTTTCCTGTTGGGCCCGCATTCTTTCTTGTTCAGCCCGCATTCTTTCCTGTTGGGCCCGCATTCTTTCCTGTTCAGTTAGCTCTGACTCCGTGGGCAGTAAATCGCCGGCAAAAGTCGCCCAACGCAGCCAAACTGCCTCAACTCCCTTATACTCCCCTTGCCAACGTACCAAAGCCAACCCTAGCCTTTGACTGAAAAATCTTTCTCCCGTCTCTAGAGATAATGGCTCGTAGTTGCCGTCTCTGAGAATAAAACCCGCCCAGTCTTCAGGATTGAAGGGATCGTACCAGAAATATTCTGGCACTCGCAAACGGTCTTGATAGATGGCTTTCTTTTCAGTTTTATCCTGTGGGGCAGTACTTTCGGAAAGGAGTTCGATAACCACGTCGGGAGCTTTCCCTTCTTGCCAAACCACCCAACTTTTTCTTTCCCTTTTAGGAACCCCCAGGACAGCAAAGAAATCGGGACCGCGAAAGTCCTCGCTTTTTAACTGTGCGGCACTGAAATAAACGAACATATTGCCGCCTACATAGCCATCTTCCCTAGCAGCTAACCAGGGTAACAAGGCATCTATGAGTATATCCATCTGGAGTTTATGTCGTTGGGTTTCCATGGGAACGCCGTCATCGCAGGGCAATTCATCTTGGGTAGGCAGTGAAAGTCGAGAAGGGGAAATAGTTGAAGTCATCGGAGTCACGCTGGTGATGAGACTTAAGGAGCTTTTTCCCCAATGCTAGGGGAAAATATCTAGGGGCTAGAATTGAGACGGGGCAAAATGTTATGGTAATTATAGCCTTCTTCTAGGAAATTAGAGTTTTTTAAGCACATATTATAGGCTTGAGCTGCCTTCAATTTTTGGTACAGCAAAGGACTCTTTTCTCTACAAGACTGTTGTAGTTGCTGAAACTCGGCTTCACCCTTTTTCAGATAGGCATCCACAAGCTCTCGATTGGCCAGATAGAAAGCGATCGCGCCATAAACCTGTTCGAGGGAAAGGAGTGGAAAATTTTGGGCAATGCTTTCGGGCGATTCTCCGTTCAAGAAAGAATAGACAACTGAATCAAGGGAGATACGAGTTCCTTCAATCCAATATTCTTCGTCTCGTTGCTCGATGTACTGCTTTGTTGGGATAGAGGCTAATTTCATAGGAGTAATGTTGCTGTTTAGCTAAAAGGATAAGAAATCGCATTACCGAGTAGGAATACCATTGCTAGGACTGGGGTATAGATTTTTGGAGATGTCTATTTAGGGTTTGCTGAAAAAGTTTTTCTTGGGGGCAGGGTGTGGGGTGTGGGGTGTGGGGTGTAGGGTTTTACCGATTTTGAAGGGGTCAATTACCTAATTTTCAGGGAAAAAGTCCCGGAATTTTCCCCCCGATCACTCCCATATCTGGTACTTTTTGATTTACAAAAACTCTAAAAGTCTTAACCAACAAGGGTTTTACCATTATTCAGCCAGCCCTATATATTGTTGCTGCAACTATCTTAAATAGAGCGGCGGCTTTAGTTATCCTATTTTTCCCTTGCATCATACTTATTTGAAATGACTATATTATCTGAACTAGGAAGCATAATCTGTCTTTTACTTAGCTGTTGCCAAATATCTACTAGGAAGACTAGCAAGAACAGATGAACAGCACCTATAAACTGATGTCTTTCAAAGATAAAGAAGAACTTGGGTAATAAGGGAACATTCGGCGGTTGTTGAAAATCTAAATACTGTTGTGCTTGTACCACATAAGCATTAGAGACTTGGGAATAAAGAAAACAAGCGTAGGCAAAAGCAGCAAATAAAGAGGCCAGTAGGGCGCGTCTGGATACTAGGAAATCCTGATAGTAGAGCCAGATAATACTCATCAGGATAAAAGGATAACCTATATAGAGATAGCGCTGATGAGTACCACTGAGAAGAATATTAAAACCTAGGTAACTTAGTCCATGGAAAAGGCACAGAAGTGTCATTAAATAGGTAGGATTATATTTAGGGCTAATCGCCTCGGTTTTGGTGGCGAGAATTTGCCAAATCTTGATTAAACCTGTACAGATAAGAAAACCCATGAAACCAGCATAGAGCAAAAGCCCTGCTTGGTAAGGACTGATACCTTTTTTCCAGCTACCTAGTTGCAAATCCATAAAAGGTACTCGGGAGGAAGCGCGGGGTTCTAAACCGAGAAATATCCAGATATTAAAGCCATTTCCTGAGATTTTGTCGGCGTGAGCACTAGCAGATTTTAAGGCAAAGAGGAAACTAGACTGAATCAGTCTGAGGGGAACTGCAAATAAGCTATCTAGGTAGAGGAAAAATCCGATGCTTAAAAGTAGAGTTGCTCCCAGCCAGATTAAGCCTTTAGTCTGGTATCTTTGCTGGAATTTGTAACCTGTGGTCAGGATAACTAGGGCAAAAAAGGGTAGGGAAAAAATAAAGGATTGTTTAGTGAGAATGAATAGGACTAAACTAAACATCCCGAGGAGAAGCCAGAGGATATTTTTGAGGAGGGTGTTTTTCTCACTCCAAGATTGGAAGAAAGCAATCGTAGCCAGGAGGCAAAAGAATAAGCCTACGTTGTCAATCTGTCCCCAGAGAGAACCTGCCGCCCAGAGAAATAGCACTAGGGTGATGCTGAAACCGATGATTACGGGGCGTTTGAATTTTAAGATTCTTGCTAGGTAGGTAAGAAGGAGAAAATTGAGAGCGTCAACAAACGCTAGGTAAAAACGGAAGTAGTAGATAGCTTCGGTTTTTTCGCTAATTCCCAATAGGGATTTTATCGCCGCAATTACTCCGCTGCTTGCCAGTACACCTATACTAGGATAGTAAGGGACTTTGGGAGGACAATCCATGTATGTTTTACCTGCTGCGAGACAATCCCCCCATCTACTAAAGAGGAAAGTATCGGTAACGTGGTAAATGGGGAGAAAATAGACTAAAATAAAGGGGATGGCTATTCCTAGGGTATAGGCAAGGGGGATGAGGAAATTATTTTTTTCCCCGCGGTTGGTTGAGTCTAGAAAGTTTTTCATTATTCTCGAAGTGGTTGAGCTTTTCTGGTTCGGTATATTTTCAGATAATTTTGGCGGTTTCCAGGAGATATTTCTCTAGTTGGGCTTTTTCTTGCAGGGGTATCCCTAGCATGGCTTTTTTCCTTGTATTTCTTTCTATTTTCTCACAACTTCGTCAATGAGTAATTATACTCATGCCTAAGGGGGATGCGGCCTGTAGTTTTCCATAATAGTTTAGAGACAGTAAAAAATGGTGGAAAATACTGGTTACAGCCCGGCACTGACGATGTTTTTCAGCAGTCTGGAGTAAGGTTTGATTGATACGGGAGCAAGTGTCAACGTTTTGCCCTAGGATTTGGGTCTAGAACTAGGCTTTATCTGGGAGAATGAAAATCTTTCGGTTATCTTGGCCGAGAACTTAGCCCATTGTCAAGCTCGTGCGCTCGTTGTTAAAGGCCAAGTTACCCCAATTACTCAAAATTTTATGAAGCATTTGAGCAAACACCTGACTTGATCGATGACAATGGCTCTATCCCGTTCTAGCTGTCAATAATTATGCAAAGTCTTTTTCGACGTTCCCTAGCTGAGACCAATTCTGGGGAAGAAGATATCCGTAGTCGTATTCTACAGGCCGCTTTACGTTTATTTGCCGCTAAGGGTTATGAAGGAACCACGACCAAAGACCTAGCAGGAAGCGCAAATGTGGCAGAAGGAACTTTATTTCGTTATTTTCCCAACAAAAAGGCGATTTTAATCGAAGTGGCCACTAGGGGATGGGTGGATATTCTCACGGACTTGCTGACGGAATTGAGCGAAATGGGCAGTTATAAAGCGGTAGCGCAGGTGATGCGACGTAGGGTGTTGAGAATGCGAGAAAATAGCGATTTATTGCGAGTTTGTTTTATAGAGGCGCAATTTCACCCCGAATTAAAAGAGCGAATTCAATCGGAAGTAATTGCTAAAATGACCGATGTGGCCGAGGCTTTTTTTCAAACAGCGATCGATCGTGGTGTCTATCGTCCCATGAATCCGAAAATTGTCGCCCAGGTTTTTCTAGGAATGTTCGCAATTGCCGGTTTTTCCAGTGAAACTATTTTAGATAGTAATGCTTCCCCCTTAGCTTTACAAGAAATGGCCGAAGGTATTGCCGAAATTTTTCTAAATGGAGTGTTAGTTAAGTAGGGTTTGCTGAAAAAGTTTTTCGTGGGGGTAGGAGTCAGGAGTCAGGAGCCGGTCGTCAGGAGTTTCAGGCTTTGTTGCCCTCTTTCTTTGTACCAGTTTATGTACTGCACAAATAATAATGCAAGGTTTTTGAAGGTCTCAATCCTATATTCTTGCACTAACATCGGATTTTAACAGGTCAAAAGCCTTATTTTAAAAGGGTTTTACCATTATTCAGCAAGCCTTAAGTAGTCGTGCAAAATTAATTTCCTAGTCGAGACTCCGAGACTCCGAGACAGCTAATCTAAGGATAGGCGGTTAAAATGCGTTTTAGCTTACTTATGATAAAATGCCTTCAAAGACAGGTAAGGGAAAACTTGCAATTATTCACTCAATAAAATAACTGATAGCCGAGATGAAACCCTGTTACTGCATTAATCCCGATTGTTCTCAACCGGAGCATCCGAGTAATAATAACTCGAATACTCGTTACTGTCAAAGTTGCGGCTCTGAGTTGTTGTTAAATGGTCAATATAGAGTAAGTCGGTTATTGAGTGATACGACTGGTTTTGGGGTTGTTTATGAAGCTTTTGAAGGTTTTACACCCAAAATCCTTAAGGTATTACAAGAAAAATGGAATAATGAACCGAAGGCAGTGGAATTATTTAAACGGGAATATGACGTTTTATTAGAGTTGAGTCGTCAAAATGTCACCGGTGTTCCTCGCGCAGATGCCTATTTTCAATATTCCACAAGGGAGGGGAAAATATTACACTGTTTAGTTATGGAAAAAGTGGAGGGGATTAATTTAGAACAGTGGCTAAAGCAGTATGATAAATTAAGTCAAAAACGAGCCTTAAAATGGCTGAGAGAAATCACTTTAATTCTCGATAAAATTCATCAACAGAATTGGCTGCATCGAGATATTAAACCCCCTAATATCATGCTGCGGAATAGTGGCGAGTTGGTGTTAATTGATTTTGGCACAGCAAGGGAAGAAACCCAAACCTATCATCAAAAGGTCAAAGGTCAACAGGTGACAGGTATTACCTCGGTCGGATATACACCGAATGAACAACAACATAGCCAAGCGGTGATTCAATCAGATTTTTATGCTTTAGGACGAACTTTTGTACATTTATTAACTGGAAAACATCCCTTAGAAATTTATGATGCGGTTAATGATGTTTTAGCTTGGCGAGAAGAAACGGAAAATATTCACCCGTTATTGTTGGATTTTATTGACGAGTTGATGGGGAGATTACCCAGGAATAGACCGGCTAATACTAGGGTTATTTTACAACGTTTGGATGAGATTGAACGGCAATTAAAGTTACCTCCTATAACTCCTACTATAACATCTCCACCACCAAATCCGCAGCCTGTTGTAACTCAAAAACAACCGCCAGTTATTCCTAAGATTAATCCTTCTCCGCCGGTTTCACCCGTAGCTGTACCCAAAAAAACACCAGCACAACCGGTTAAAAATAATAATCTGAGAAACAGAATGATAGCTCTTGGTGGAGTTTTGTTATTAGGGATAGGAATAACGCAAGTTTACGGTTATTTAAAATATAAAAGATTTCCTGTAACTCCTCAATTTTTGATTTCTGGTTTAGTAGATAATCCATCTCTTTATAAAACCCTTACTGGTCATTCTGACTGGGTTAAGTCAGTAGCATATACTCCCGATGGACGCTATTTAGCTAGTGGGAGTGCTGACAAAACTATCAAAATTTGGGAGGTAGCAACGGGAAAACAATTGCGTACTCTTACTGGTCATTCTAGTGGGGTTTTGTCAGTAGTATATAGTCCCGATGGCCGCTATTTAGCTAGTGGGAGTGCTGACAAAACTATCAAAATTTGGGAGGTAGCAAAGGGAAAAGAATTGCGTACCCTTACTGGTCATTCTGACAGGGTTAGGTCAGTAGTATATAGTCCCGATGGCCGCTATTTAGCTAGTGGGAGTTGGGACAAAACTATCAAAGTTTGGGAGGTAGTAACGGGAACAGAATTGCGTACTCTTGCTGGTTATTCTGGCTGGGTTTGGTCAGTAGTATATAGTCCCGATGGCCGCTATTTAGCCAGTGGGAGTTGGGACAATACTATCAAAATTTGGGAGGTAGCAACGGGAAAACAATTGCGTACTCTTACTGGTCATTCTGGTAGTATTTGGTCAGTGGCATATAGTCCCGATGGCCGCTATTTAGCTAGTGGGGGTGATGACGATACTATCAAAATTTGGGAGGTAGCAACGGGAAAACAATTGCGTACCCTTACTGGCCATTCTGACTGGGTTAAGTCAGTAGCATATAGTCCTGATGGACGCTATTTAGCTAGTGGGAGTGGTGACAAAACTATCAAAATTTGGCGGGTGGGACAGTAAACTTGTGTTTGGGGTGACGGCAATAATTTTTGTCTATCAAAAATGAGCGATACTTGCGGGAAACTGCACCGATGTCTTTAAAAATATTGGGTTTTGGCTCAAATTATTGAATCGAGCAGTTTTCTCCTAAATAGGGTATGCGGCAAAAAGTACGGGCGAAGCATTCGGATAGAAAATCTACAGTTTCACCGATAGGTTATTGTCCGAATGCTTCGCCCCTACAGGACGCGGGCCGATAAAGACGCAAGATTTTGAACGACGATTCTCTCACAATCTTGCACCTGTGGGAGCGAGAAAAGCCACAAAATCTCTACCTTGCTTACATCTCACATTTATTCAGCAAACCCTATATAATGTGTATATTAACAATCTACTATACACAACTAGGGATAGGATGATGACTAACATTATCATTGATGACCAACTCATGGCTGATGCTCTTAAAGCTACTGGTTTAAAGACTAAACAAGAAGCTGTTGAATTGGGTCTTAAGACTTTGATTCGGCTCAAACAACAGGAGAAAATTAAAGCCTTTAAAGGTAAGCTTAAATGGGAAGGAAACCTTGAGGAAATGAGGCACAATCAATGATTCTTGTGGATTCCAGTGTTTGGATTGATTATTTCAATGGTTATAATACTACGGAAACAACAGAACTTGATTTATTGCTGGGAGTTGAGCCGATAGCTATTGGTGATATTATTCTCACCGAAGTTCTCCAAGGTTTTAGGAGTGATAAGGATTATCAAATAGCCTATCGCTTACTAACTTCATTGACTATTTATGATTTACTAGGTTTGAGAATGGCATTGAAAAGCGCGGACAATTATCGCCAGTTACGCAAGAAGGGGATAACTATTAGAAAAACTGCTGATGTTATTATTGCCTCCTTTTGTATTGAAAATAATCTTCCGCTCCTTTTTTCAGATAAAGATTTTATTCCTTTCGTGAAGCACTTAAAGCTAATTTCAGCTTGTCCTACTACTAATGATGAACGATGATTGAGTTGCGACTCATTTCTATTAAGGAATGTTGAGTAAATCGACTAAAAACTTCATGGTGCAATTTGGTAGATGCTTTTTACCTGAGTTAATCGAGTGGCAAACAATAACGCCGCTAGAATATCCTCTGGCTGATGCTCTTAAAGCTACTGGACTCTCTTATTCTTTGTGTGATAAATTTAACTTCTATAGTAGTGATCGATCTCTGTGTCCTTTGTGTCTCTGTGGTTCGTTCCCCTCACTATTTAGGGCTTGCTGAATAAATGTGAAATGTAGGCATGGTAAGGGTTTTGTGGCTTTTCTTGCTCCCACAGGTGTAATATTTTGAGAGAATCTTCGTTCAAAACCTTGGGTCTTCATCGGCCCGCGTCCTGTAGGGGCGAAGCATTCGGATAGAAAATCTACGGTTTCACCGATAGGTTATTGCCCGAATGCTTCGCCCGTACTTTTTGCCGCAAACCCTATTTATTGCCGGCAGTCTTCATTAACTATCTAGACCAAAAAAACCAGTCTTCCCTAATTTTTCGGGAAAACTGGCCAAGCTAATCTTGAGATTTTAACCGACGTTAGCGGTTTGTTTTTGGCTAAAAAATGCCGCTAAAACCTGTTCGGCAATCTGGGGACTGGTTAAACCCAAATCAGCGAAGGATTCCTCTGGTGTTGCGTGGTCCACTAATTTATCGGGAACCCCGAAACGCTTGACCGGAACTAGAATATTAGCATCCTGTAAAGCTTCCAAAACCGCAGAACCAAAACCACCCATCAAACAACCTTCTTCTAAAGTCACCACTTTACCAAGACGTTGGGCAAGGGGAAAGATAAGTTCTGTATCAAGGGGCTTGACAAAACGAGCATTAACCACTGTGGCTTCGATGCCGTGTTCGCTGAGGATTTCGGCCACCTGTAGGGAAGTGTTGACCATCGTGCCGTATCCCAACAGGAGAATATCATCGCCACTGCGGAGAATTTCGCCCTTACCGATGGGTAAAGCTTCCCAACCCTCTTCCATCAGGGGAACCCCTAAACCGTTGCCCCGGGGGTAACGCATGGCAATGGGGCCGCTGGTATGATTAATCCCCGTCACCACCATTCTTTGCAGTTCTGCCTCATCTTTGGGGGCCATAATGGTCATATTGGGGATACAACGCAGATAGGCGATATCGTACATCCCTTGGTGGGTCGGTCCATCGGCCCCGACAATACCGGCCCGGTCCATGCAGAAGAAAACCGGTAGATTTTGAATGCAGATATCATGAATAATCTGATCAAAAGCCCGCTGCAGGAAAGTAGAGTAAATAGTGACAACCGGGCGCATTCCTTCGCAAGCAAGACCACCAGCGAGAGTAACAGCGTGTTGTTCGGCAATTCCCACATCGATGTACTGTTTCGGCAGTTTTGCTTGAAATTTGTCTAATCCCGTCCCAGTAGCCATGGCGGCGGTGATACCGATAATGCGCGGGTCATTTTCCGCTAATTTAGTGAGAGTATGCCCGAAAACTTTAGAATAAGCGGGGGGTTTCGGTTTACTGGAGGGAATCGGTTTACCCGTGGCTAAATTAAAGGGATTTTGGGCATGATAACCCACTTGATCTTTTTCGGCCCATTCGTAGCCTTTGCCTTTAACGGTGGCAACGTGGACGAAAACCGGTCCGTGGACCTTATGGGCCTGTTTAAAAGTGGCGATTAATTCGGGAATATTATGACCATCAATCGGGCCAAAATATTTAAAGCCCAATTCCTCAATGACAGCGCCGACTTTGGGAACTGCTAACCGTTTCATTCCTTCTTTGACTCGTTCCATTTCCGGAGTGAGGGAGTCACCGAAGAAGGGTAGATGTTTCAATTGTTCTTCGAGATTATCGGCGATAAACTGGACGGGTTCGCTCAAACGAACTTTATTGAGATAGCGGGAAATTGCCCCGACGTTGGGGGAAATGGACATCTCGTTATCGTTGAGGATAACCATGATGTTGGTGTTCGGTAAATGTCCAGCATGGTTAATCGCCTCTAGGGCCATACCCCCGGTTAAAGCGCCATCCCCGATGATCGATACCACCTTGAAATCTTCCCCCTTGGCATCCCGGGCTAAAGCCATTCCTAACCCCGCAGAAATGCTCGTAGAGGCGTGTCCAGCCCCAAAATGGTCAAATTTGCTCTCGCAACGTTTTAGATAGCCCGCAACGCCGTTTTTTTGGCGCAGGGTGTGAAAATCGTTATAGCGACCGGTGAGGAGTTTGTGCGGATAAGCTTGGTGTCCCACGTCCCAAAGGACTTTATCTCGATCGAGATCGAGGGTCTGGTAAAGGGCGATCGTTAGTTCTACGACTCCTAACCCCGGTCCCAAATGTCCACCGGTAGCGGCGATCGTCTGGAGGTGTTTTTCGCGAATCTGACGGGCAATATCTTCTAATTGACGGAGTGATAAACCATGTAACTGGTTGGGATGAGTAATTTCACTTAGGTGCATATCGGCTTCTTTTTCAAAGTAGTTTATCCCTATACCAACTGTATAGGATTTTCAGCCTGAGATGAGGGAAAATCTAGGCTAGGGTCTGCTGAAAAAGTTTCTCGTGGGGGCAGGGTGTGGGGTGTGGGGTGTGGGGTGTAGGGTTTTACCGATTTTCAGGACGTTCGGCGAAGACTTCGGCGTGAGCTTTTGTCGAACGCTCAGTCGAACGCTCAGTCGAGTGGATGGTAAGGCTTCGACGGTGAGATCAGCCGAACCGCTTGTCGAACCGCCAAGGTCAATTACCTAATTTTCAGGGAAAAAGTCCCAGAATTTTCCCCCCGATCACTCCCATATCCGGTACTTTTTGATTTCCAAAAGGTCTAAAAGTTTTACCCAACAAGGTTTTCAGATTTATTCAGCCAACCCTAGGCTAATCTGGCCGCCGTGCGTAAAATTTGGCCGGCTAACATGGCAGCCCCAAAACCATTATCGATATTAACCACACCGATACCGACCGCGCAGGAATTGAGCATAGTTAACAAAGGAGCAATACCACCGAAACTGGTTCCGTAACCGATACTCGTGGGAACGGCGATCACCGGGCGATCAACTAATCCCGCTACCACACTTGGTAAGGCTCCTTCCATTCCCGCAACAACAATTAACACATCGGCAGCATCCAGTAGATGGCGATGATTCAAGAGGCGATGAATTCCCGCTACTCCCACATCCCAGAGACGCTGCACGGAAAAACCGCATAATTGAGCAGTAACCGCCGCCTCCTCCGCTACGGGAATATCGGCAGTTCCCGCCGTTAGGATGGAAATTATCCCTTTTGGGGGATTTTCTGGAGCGGCTGCGGCAATGGCACAGATGCGGGCTAAGGGATAATAAACTAAGTCCGTTACCTGTTCCTGTAGCTGGGCTGCTATCTCTGCTTCAATGCGGGTGGCCATAACCACGGGACTATTTTGACGCAAAACATTGATAATTTGGGCGATTTGAGCGGTGGTTTTACCCGGCCCCCAGATAACCTCCGGAAATCCCGTTCTTAATTGACGATGATGGTCAATTTTAGCGAAGTCTTCCACCGGTTCAAAGGCCAGATGTTTAAGTTTATCTAAGGCTGTCTCCGGGTTAATTTCTCCTCTGGCAACGGCGGTCAGCAGCGATCGCAAATCGGCAGCATGGAACATGGTCAGTTATCAATGGGAAGTGGGGTGTGGGGTGTGGGGTGTGGGGAAGTGGGGAAGTGGGAGAGTGGGGAAGTGGGGAAGTGGGGAAGTGGGGTGTGGGGGGATGGGAAGGATAAATAAAAATAATCTCCTGTCTCCTGTCTGGGAGTCTCCTGTCTGGGAGTCTCCTGTCTGGGAGTCTCCTGTCTGGGAGTCTCCTGTCCCACTGCTATTAGGAGGCCATGGTAGCTGCGGGACGACGGCGGCGATAAGTACGATTGTTCGCTGGTTCCGTTGCCGCCGCTTGCAGGAGGAAAATCACTAGAGGTTGACTCTGTAACTCCCGTTTGATTAAACGTTGCAAAGTCGTCTCGATTTCGGCCCGCAAACCGGCCCAATCCGGGGACCCCGTGGCGGTTTTAAATTCACCGATGCGATCGCTTAAACAGCGTTCGATCGCCCGAATAATTAACTGATTCAGCAGCGGGATTTCCACTTTTGTCACCACACCGCGCAAATTAATCTCTGGAGGTGCGCTTAATTGTCCCTCCCCGTTAACGAAGGATGCGATCGTAATCACACCATCTTCGGCTAACTGTTGTCTTTCCTGCATAATGTGTTCGTGGACCACACCTGCTTGATCGACTAACTCGATTCCCGAAGGCACTGGCGCGCCAAGTCCAATGCGATCGCCAGTTAACTCGATCGTGTCACCATTTTTGACAATCACCATATTTTCGGCAGCAATACCCATACTTTGGGCCATCTGAGCGTGTTTGACCAGCATTCGGTGTTCTCCATGCACTGGCACAAAAAACTTCGGCCGGGTCAAAGATAGCATCAATTTATGGTCTTCTTGGGAACCATGGCCGGAAACGTGAATTCCCTTATCGCGTCCGTAAACTACGTTAGCACCCTGCATCATCAGGCGATCAATTGTATTGACCACAGCGATCGTATTACCCGGAATCGGATTAGCGGAAAAGACAATCGTATCTCCCTGACGCACGCGAATATGAGGATGTTCACCCTTAGAAATCCGCGTCATGGCCGCTAAAGGTTCCCCCTGGGAGCCTGTGGTTAAAATGACGATTTTTTCATCGGCTAAATTGCGGGTCGCTTTCAAGGGTTCAAATAGATCATCGGGACATTTTATATACCCCAAATTGCGCGCATGAGCGATGACATTTAACATCGATCGACCCACTACCACCACTTTCCGGTTAAATTTCTGGGCCAATTTCAACACCAGATTAATCCGATGCACCGAGGAAGCAAAGGTAGTGATCATAATCCGTCCCGTTGCTTGGTTAAAAACCCGCTCTAAACCGGGATAAACGGAAGCTTCCGAAGGAGTATAACCGGGTACTTCCGCGTTAGTGGAATCACTCAATAAACATAGCACCCCTTTCTCGCCATGTTCGGCAATTTTTTGTAGATCAAAGAATTCGCCATCCACGGGAGTATGGTCAATTTTAAAATCTCCTGTGTGAATAACTACCCCTAAAGGAGTGTGAATTGCTACACAAAAACTATCGGCGATCGAGTGGGTATTGCGGATATATTCCACCATGAAAGATTTACCTAAACGCACCATTTGCCGGGGAACTACGGTTTCTAATTTGGTACGATTTGCTAATCCTGCTTCTTCCAATTTATCCCGCAATAAAGCCATCGCTAGACGCGGACCGTAGATAATTGGTACATCAAATTGTTTGAGATGGTAGGGAATGCCACCGATATGATCTTCGTGACCGTGGGTGACGATCATACCCTTAATTTTATGGCGATTTTCTCTTAGATAAGTCATATCGGGAAGCACTACATTGACCCCGTGCATATCATCGGAAGGAAAAGCTAAACCGGCATCCAGGAGAATAATCTCATCATCGTACTCAAAAACACAGGTGTTTTTGCCGATTTCGTGTAATCCTCCTAGGGGAATGATCTTTAGTTTTGCTTCGGTTTTATCTTGATTCATTAGGTGTCCTTTGATGGTAAGTTATGGTGATTTTTCAGGTGGTTTTTTTGGACGGGAAATCTCAAAAAATGAATAGTTAGAATAAGTCGAACTAGGGAAATAACACCTAGCTAAACTCACTTAGTATCAATACTTTCTAGCAGTTCTAAACTATATTTCTTTTCTTCTAGTTAAGCTATTAATATTATAACCTACTTTCTCGAAAAATCCCAGTTTAGTGGGCAAGAATTTCTAGTATTTTTCTAGATTAAAGCCAATTCTTGCATAATTTTTGCTAATCCTTCTTCTAGTTCGGGACTTAGGGAACATAAAGGAGATCGCAATCCCCCCACCTCCCAACCGACTAGATTTAAGGCCGCTTTAATTGGAATTGGATTAGTGGCACAGAATAAACCTTTAAACAGGGGAAATAATTTCAAGTTAATCTCGATCGCTTTGGCCGCATCTCCGGTTAATAAAGCTTGAATCATCCCTTGGATTTCTTCTCCCACCAGATGACTAGCAACACTGACCACCCCCACCGCACCACAGGTCATTAGGGGTAAGGTGAGAAAATCATCGCCGGAATAAATAGCGAAATTTTCAGGAGTATGACAGTAAATCTTACAGGTTTGTTCTAAATTACCACTAGCTTCTTTTACCGCCACAATATTATCAACTGCTGCCAGTTTAATAATCGTTTCCGGGGTCATATTTTGACCCGTACGACCGGGGATATTATAAAGCATCACCGGCAGATCGGGACAAGCTTTGGCAATGGTCAGAAAATGCTCGTATAAACCCTCTTGGGGTGGTTTATTGTAGTAGGGAACCACTTGTAAAGAACCATCTAAACCCAGTTTAGCAGCCTGTTGGGTAGCTTCGATCGCTTCGGAAGTGGAATTAGAACCCGTCCCCGCGATCACTTTTCCCCGACCATTAACCGCTTTTTTGACAATACTAAATAGTTCGTATTCTTCCTGCCAACTTAGGGTGGGTGATTCTCCCGTCGTCCCACAGACCACTATACCATCGCTACCGTGGGTAACTAGATAATCGGCCAATTTTTCCACCAGGGCATAATTAACTTGACCCTCGACGGTGAAGGGAGTCACCATCGCCGTAATTACTCGTCCAAAATATGTTGTTTCACTCATTTATCAGTTATCAGTTATCAGTTATCAGTTATCAGCTTCTGAAGGCAAGAGGCAACAGGCAAGAGGCAAAAGAAAGAATCTGGCAATTTTCCTACCCAAAAAGAAGGTTATCAACTAAGTACATCGAAGCCTTTAGCTTCACAAATTAGGTTTTAGATTCGGCCTTTGTTACCAGTTTTTGAGCGATCAGCAATCAGCTTTCAGACTTTATTTATCCGATTAATTAGCTATTTTTCAATTATTATCGCCTTGATTTAGCTGATGGCTGATCGCTTAATTATCAAACTGTTGCTAATCTTGAACCGACGAGATTTTTCTTGACTAAAAGTTCGGCAATTTGTACAGCATTTAAAGCCGCACCCTTGCGAATTTGATCGCCGCATAGCCACAATTCTAGACCGTTAGGATGGGAGATATCTTGACGAATGCGTCCCACTAATACTTCATCGCGACCAGTAGCATCAATTGGCATGGGAAAATAATTAGCGTCCCAATCTTCCACTAATTTTACCCCCGGAGCGGACTGAAGAATCTCTCTAGCCTTCACCACAGAAAAAGGCTGACTAAATTCTAGGTTAACCGATTCCGAATGGGCCCGCAGCACGGGAACCCTTACACAGGTGGCGCTAACCCGCAGCCCCGGACAAGCAAAAATCTTGCGGGTTTCGTTGACCATTTTCATTTCTTCCTCGCAGTACCCTTGACCATTAATCGGGGTATTGTGGGGAAAAAGATTAAAAGCGAGGGGATAGGGGAAGGAATTAGTGGGAGGTTGCCGATTATCAAGAATTGCTTGCGCTTGCTGTTTTACCTCCTCCATGGCTCGCGCTCCAGCACCACTAGCGGACTGATAAGTAGAAACTACTACTCGCTCGATCGCCTGTACTTGGTGGAGAGGCCAGATCGCCACTCCTAAAAGAATTGTCGTACAGTTGGGATTAGCGATAATGCCCCGGTGATTGTCCACACTGTCGGGATTGATTTCTGGGACAACTAAAGGCACTTCGGGATTCATGCGAAAAGCACTGGAGTTATCGATCATCGTCGCACCCGACTCGACAATAGTTTTCGCCCAAGCTTTCGAGGTGGACCCCCCCGCAGAAGCAAGAACGATATCCACGTCCTGAAAAGAGCGCTCGTTTACCGCTTCGATTAGGAGACTTTCGCCCCGAAAATCGAGGGTTTTTCCAGCAGAACGCTCGGAAGCCAGTAATTTTAGACTAGCGAGAGGAAATTGACGACTAGCTAATAACTCTAGTAATTCCGTTCCCACGGCCCCGGTGGCTCCTAAAATAGCGACCCGTACTTTTTGACTCAAATTGTGTGACCTCCTGACGAGTTGGGTGATGATAATGATCCGAAGAAATCGTTACAGTAAAAAATCTTTTTTGTCCACCGAGTTATTCTAAAACTTGGATTGATCGGCTTTTGATCAGCAAAATTTTCTGATTGGGCTTAACTGCCCCAAGGACGGAATAAATTAAATATACCCCATTGACCGCTAAAATAAAAAGATTGTGAGAGCTTGGGGAGCAACTGCAGCTATTCCCCTAGAATATCACGAGCGGGACGGATCCACCGCAGGCGTAAACACCGCTCACCCTATTATAAACGTTCCTTGTCGTAAGAGCTAGAAAAATCAATGAAAGTTATTCAGGAAAAGCTTCCTGCCAGTCAGATAGGTTTAGAAATTGAAATTCCCGCCGAAACCACGAAAAACACCCACGAGCAAGTGGTCAAGAATTTAGCGAAGTCGGTTAATATACCCGGTTTTCGCCCCGGCAAGGTTCCCCGTCAGATCCTTCTGCAAAGATTGGGAACTAAGGCGGTAAAAGCGGCGGTAATTGAGGAATTAATTGAAAATTGCCTCGAATCTGCCCTGAAACAGGAGGGTATCGAGTCCCTGGGCAATCCGCAGCTATTGTCTAAGTTTGAGGATTTGATCGCTGCCTATGAACCGGGTAAAGCTTTGACTTTTTCAGTTTCCCTGGATGTGGCCCCGACAATTATTCTCGGAGATTACGAAAATCTGAGCGTTACTGCCGAAGAAACCGTTTATGATCCCGAATCCGTGGAAAATTGGTTTAAAGAGCGTCAAGAACAGTTAGCAACATTGGTTCCCGTGGAAGATCGCGGGGCGCAGCTGGGAGATGTGGCGATCGTTGATTATCGGGGCAAATCCGCCGAAACTGGCGAGGATATCCCGGATATTGACGGCGAAGATCTGCGGGTGGATATGGAAGCAGGACGCTTTATCGAGGGTATGGTGGAAGGAATTATCGGCATGAAACCGGAAGAAGTCAAAGAGATGACTTTGACTTTCCCGGAAGATTATCCCAAAGAAGATGTGGCAGCAAAAGCGGTAATCTTTACAATTACGATGAAAGAGTTAAAAGCGAAGGAATTACCGGAGCTTGACGACGATTTTGCCCAAGAAGTCAGCGATCAGGAAACAATCGCCGAATTAAGAGCAAGTTTAGAGAAACGTTTCCAAGAACAAGCGGAGAAGGAAACCAAAGAAAGCATTGATGACGCTTTAACCAAGGAATTAGTCAAGGGTGCGACTTTAGATTTACCGGAGACGCTGATCGAAAAGGAAGTGACGCATATTTTGACCCAAAGCTTCATGCAGTTCCAACAAATGGGTCTAGATGTCAACCAGTTGTTTACAAAAGATAATATTCCCAAAATGCGGGAAAACGCTCGTCCCGATGCGATCGAAAGTCTGAAACAGACTCTCGTGGTGCAGGAATTGGCTAAAGTCGCGGGCATTGAAGTCAGTCCCGAAGCGGTAGCGGAAAAAATCGCTAATATCATGGCCCAATTGTCCGATCGCGACATAGATATGCAGCGTCTGGAACAGGTGATCACCGAAGAAATGCTGGCAGAAAACACCCTGGAATGGCTGAAAGAAAAAGCTACTATCACCCTTGTCCCCAAAGGTTCCCTAGAGGAAGAAACAAGCGAGGAGGAGGAAACAGAAGAAACCTTCGCATTCACCGAAGTGGAAGTGTTGGCAGCTGAGGAAGAATAACCGTAAGGAGTTAGCGGTCGTGTTGGGTGTTGGGGTGTTAGGGTGTTAGGGTTTTGGGGTATTAGTTTAATTCCCCCATTCCCCCATTCCCCCATTCCCTGATAACTCAGCAATTCTAAATTTGCGCTGTAGCAAGGGTTTCAGGTTTTAGTTCACGTAATACGGGGTAAAATTCAACGGGATTAACAAGTTCATTTTACGAGTCTTCAGGCTTTTAGGCATGATAGTACACTCAGAATTGCCCCAAAAACCCCCTTTTAAATGTTCTTTAAATCCCTAAAAGGCTTGCTGTGTCTAAAACTGATAACTGATAACTGATAACTGATAACTGATAACTGATAACCGATTCCTGCCAACCGGGGGAAACTTAGGGCATAATAGATGGACAGAAGTGCTAAAGATGCTTAACATTTGCCAATAAAAGCTCCACAGCCAAGCAAAAACCCTAAGATTGTGATAGCGGAACCGAAAAAATTATGCTCGAATCGAGATCACCTGACTACCCAATTACCAGTAATTGTCGCCCTGCTATCTACGCCAACACGGGGAGAAACTCCCTAGCTAACGTTTTACCCGTGGTAATCGAACAGTCTGGCATGGGTGAACGGGCTTTTGATATCTATTCTCGACTCTTGCGCGAGAGAATTGTCTTTTTGGGAACTCCCGTCGATGATCAGGTCGCTGATTCGATCGTTGCCCAACTCCTCTACTTGGAGGCAGAAGATCCCGAAAAAGATATCCAACTCTATATCAACTCCCCCGGTGGTTCCGTTTATGCCGGACTAGCTATCTACGACACCATGCAACAAATTCGCCCCGACGTGGCGACAATTTGTTTCGGTTTAGCCGCTAGTATGGGAGCATTCCTGCTTTGTGGTGGCGCGGCAGGTAAACGGATGTCCCTACCCAGTAGCCGGATCATGATTCACCAACCCCTCGGCGGTGCCCAAGGTCAAGCTAGTGATATCGCCATCCAAGCCAAAGAGATCCTCTATATTAAACAGAGACTCAATACCATGCTGGCTCACCACACCGGTCAACCCTATGATCGCATCGCCAACGACACCGAACGGGACTTTTTCATGTCGGCCGTCGAAGCCAAAGAATATGGGTTAATCGATCTGGTGATTTCCCGTCCCGAACTGCCCGATCCTACCGTTCCCGTTACTTCCCTGTAAATAATAAACTATGTCTAAATACGACTCCCACCTCAAGTGTTCATTTTGCGGCAAATCCCAGGAACAAGTGCGAAAATTAATCGCCGGGCCGGGGGTCTATATTTGTGACGAGTGTGTGGAACTGTGTAACGAAATTCTCGATGAGGAATTGATGGAACCGCCCAGTCCGGTCGCCCCAGTGGAGGAACGCCCCAACAAACGGCGATCGGGCCAAAACAAAACCACTTGGGAACAAATTCCCAAACCAAGAGAGATTAAAAAATACCTCGATGACTACGTTATTGGTCAAAATGAGGCGAAAAAAGTGCTTTCTGTGGCCGTTTATAACCATTACAAACGCCTCAAAGATATCCAAACCCAAAAAGCCAGTGGCGGCAATCCGGAAGATAGCATCGAACTGCAAAAATCTAATATTCTGTTAATTGGTCCCACAGGATCGGGAAAAACCCTTCTGGCTCAAACTCTGGCCAAAATCCTCGATGTACCTTTTGCTGTCGCCGATGCCACCACGTTAACCGAGGCCGGTTATGTGGGGGAAGATGTGGAAAATATTCTCTTGCGTCTGTTGCAAGTGGCAGATTTAGACGTGGAAGAAGCGCAGCGGGGCATTATCTACATCGATGAAATCGATAAAATTGCCCGCAAGAGCGAAAATACCTCGATTACCCGGGATGTGTCCGGAGAAGGGGTACAGCAAGCTTTACTGAAAATGTTAGAGGGAACGATCGCCAATGTTCCCCCCCAAGGCGGCCGCAAACACCCCTATCAGGATTGTATTCAGATCGACACCAGCAATATCCTGTTTATCTGCGGTGGGGCGTTTGTCGGTTTAGATAAGGTGATCGATCAGCGTCTCGGTAAAAAATCCATGGGCTTTATTCAACCGGGAGATGGCCAAGCTAGTAAGGATAAGGTAGCGGCAGGGTTATTAAAACAAATGACTCCCGATGATTTAGTCAAATTTGGCATGATTCCAGAGTTTGTCGGTCGGATTCCCGTCCTAGCGGCACTGTCCCCCCTGGATGAGGAAGCTTTAATCGCTATCCTGACGCAACCCCGCAACGCTTTGGTGAAACAGTATCAAAAACTGTTGAAGATGGACAATGTACAGTTAGAGTTTAAATCTGATGCCGTCCTAGCGATCGCCCAAGAGGCCTATCGTCGCAAAACTGGGGCCCGGGCCCTGCGGGGTATTGTCGAGGAATTAATGCTCGATGTCATGTACGAATTGCCCTCGCGCAAGGACGTGAAACGATGTTTAATCACCCGCGAAATGGTGGAAAAACGTTCCACGGCAGATCTATTGGTTCATCCTTCCTCTCTACCCAGTCAAGAATCCGCTTAAGGGTAAAAATCGAGGTTAACCATGCTGAACACCGTTCCTGCGATCGTCAAAGAAGGCCGGATCGAACTCCTCGAATCCGTGCCGATTCCAGAGGGTACTAGGGTTTTAGTCACCCTCATCCCGGAGGAGACAAACTCGGATTTCTGGCAAAAAGTCAGCGAAACTGCACTGGCTAAGATTTGGGATAATCTGGAAGACGACATCTATGAACGATTACTCGAAGCTTGAAATCGTTCTCGTTCGTTATCCTTAAGACAATCGGACGACTATCGGACACAGATGCGCGACGTTGGCAAAACTCTTTACGAGGATGGCTAGGTATCTAAGTAGGTGGGTGGAATTAAATATAAGATGAACGTAGGTTGGGTTGAAGCATGAAACCCAACGCCCGCATGGGTTACGCTACCGCTAACCCATCCTACAAATAATTGTACCTCCCTACTTAACTATCATGAAAACTCAAATAATCGATAAAACAGTCACTGTTCGCGGTGTTCCCCATTATTACGAGTGGATTCGACAGTCGGAATCTCCCCAGAAAAAGCCAGTGATGGTGTTTATTCATGGTTGGGGAGGATCGGGACGCTATTGGCGATCGACGGCTGCGGCAATTTGCGATCGCTTTGATTGTTTATTGTACGATATGCGGGGTTTTGGTCGGTCTAAATTGCCGGAAAAATCCCCCGATCTTTCCTACGATTTAGAAGAATATGCCCTTGATCTAGCCTTGTTTTTAGATAGTTTGGAAATTGAAAAAGTCTATCTCAATAGTCACTCTATGGGGGCATCGGTGGCGACTTTTTTTATTACTATGTACCCCGAAAGAGTGGTCAAAGCAGTTTTAACCTGTAATGGCATTTTTGAGTATAATAAAGCGGCTTTTGCTGCCTTCCATAAATTCGGTAAGTATGTGGTACAGTTTCGTTATGATTGGTTTTTAAAAGTCCCTTTTGCCGATCGATTATTTATGGCGAGATTTTTGCATCGATCGATCCCAAAATCAGAAAGAATTGCTTTTTTAGAAGATTTTTTAGCGGCAGATTACGAGGCCGCCCTAGGCACAATTTATACATCTGTGAGTAAAAAAGCAGTGGAAATTATGCCGGATAAATTTGCAGAGATTAAGATACCAACTCTTTTAGTATCAGGGGAAAAAGACATTATTATCCCCGCCAAAATGGGCAAAATGGCGGCGGATTTGAATAATAATATCCAGTATGTGGAGATGGCTAATACTGCTCACTTTCCCATGTTAGAAGATGCCCCTACTTATCTAAAAAAATTGCAAGATTTTTTAGAAATTAATTAGGGTTGGCTGAATAAAGCTAAAAACCTTGTTGGGTAAGACTTTTAGACTTTTTGTCAATCAAAAAGTACCATATCTGGGAGTGATCGGAGGGAAAATTCAGGGACTTTTTCCCTAAAAATTAGGTAATTGACCAGATGAAAATCTGTAAAAACTTACACCCCACACCCCACACCCCACACCCCACACCCAGTCCCCACCAAAAAAATTTTTAAGCATAACCTAAATAGGGGTTGCTTAATAAAACAAAAAACCATCTTGGGAAAGACTTATAGACTTTTTGACAATCAAAAAGTACCAGATAACGGAGTGGTCGGGGGGAAAATTCCGGGACTTTTTCCCTGAAAATTAGGTAATTTACCCGATGAAAATGGGTAAAACCCCACACCCCACACCCCACACCCTACACCCTGCCCCTAGGAAAAACTTTTTCAGCAGACCCTCGTTAGAAGTATAGCTAGTCTCTTAATACTCCATTGCTCAGTTATTATCAATTACAAGTCAGCATCAAATAAGGTTATGCCGTCATAATCCCAATCGATCGCCCAGTAGTCAATCAAGGCAGCAAAGTTATCCTTAATCGCCTTCCTTAGTTCGGCTTTTTAGTGAGCTTGTCAAAACCTGTACTTGATGCTTATCAATATTGTCATTAAACAGAGTATCGGTACATTCAGAACGTAAAGCTTTCCATAATGTTGCTTCTTCATAGTGTTCAATCTCTTTTGGAATATAATCTAGGAGAGTTTTAGAGCAAACTACTATTAAACGCTTTTTAACTCTTGAAAATGCAACGTTTGAGCGATTTAAACTAAGAATGAACTCCACATTCTTGCCAATTGCTGATGAATTACTTGCCGTGGCAGAAACAATCACATTGTCACGCTCACCACCCTGCACTTTCTCGACTGTATCAATTACATCTACAGCATTTATATAATTTGCTAATTTGGTTTTTAGTAGCGATCTTTGAGCGCGATGGGGTGTAAGAATTGCAGTAGAACCATTAGGAATATCTCCTCCCGCATCAAGAATTTTTTTGATTATTTTCACTTCAATTTGATTGCTAAGTTTTGATTCACGTTCATCATGAACAACAAGATAAAGACCTCCATTTCCCTGTAAAAGTTTTTCCCAATTTCCCGTAATTTCATCTTGTTTTATATTTTCATCTCTTGGTTTTCCTTGTAATTCAATGTTATCTTTGCGATAAAGACGTGCAATAAGTTCACGAATTTCATGGGGTAAACGATGAGTATAATCTAAAGCGGAACGTAATATTGCTTCATCAGATATTTCAATATCTGAGTTTTCTTTAAGATTTTGAATAGCTTGATAAGCACTGACATAGGGTTGATAAAGTAAAACAGGAGGACGATCTTCATTTTCCCAATCATGAGTAATAATAGGAGCGAGTTGTCTGTGATCTCCTGCCAACATAATTTCACCATCATCTTTAACTAATGTAGCTAAAGCCAGAAAGTGAGGAAATACCATCATACTTGCTTCATCGACTATTAAAGTAGTTGTTTGAAAACCTTGAGGATAGTCTATTAAAAATCTTGGTTTTGTATTTAACTCATTAATCATTTTTAAAATTGCATTAGTTGTCCCTCCAATAACTAAAACTCTATTTGAACGCATTGTATTAACTTGAGTAACACAAGGATGAGAAGAGAAAGTCGTTATATCTGTATTTTGAAAAATATCTTGATCTCTAGAATCTACTCGACTAAGTTGAATTGATGGCACATTTAGGTTCAAATTAGTGGCGTGTTTTTGCAAAGTTGGCAACAATTTATCTAAACGTAAGAGTAAATTATCTACAGCCGTATGAGTATGAGCCGTAATCAGAACAATATCGCCAGCAGTGCGACGCGCCAAGATTCTTAGAAAAGTAGCGATCGCAGTTGTTTCTGTTTTCCCAGTTCCCGGTGGTCCTTGTAAAAGTTGAATTCTTGTATTCAATCCCTTAATAATTACTTCAAGTTGCTTTTCATCCAGTTTTTGATTGTTTGATAACGGTAAAGTATCAAGTAGATTACGGTATTGTTCTAAATCATTCTCCGAAATAGGAGTTTGTGGGGGGATTTGAGGATTTTGCGGATTTAACCACTGACAAACATGATTTCCTCGACTTTTTTGTAGTTTATCATCAACTTTTCCAGCAACAAAATCCGATGGACTTTCATCTAAAGTCGCGTTTTGAAAAACTTGTGTTACGCCGTTATAAGATTTACTGTAAAGTTGATAGAGTTGTGACTTACCAGGAATAACAGAAAGCTCTATCTGCTCAGTATCCCAGTCAATTTTTTCTACAACACAGGTACTTCCACCAGCAAAAAGTTGTCTGATTGTTTGACCTTGATGTGGATTTTCGGAACTAGGACTAAGCCTAACAAAAGAATCTACATCAATGGTGCAGTTAGCTTGTAAAACTTCAGCCGTAATATTATATCCATCAAGATTAATTTCTGCTGTTAGTCTATTATTACCCTGTAACCTTACATTTTTTACAGGTATTGTTCTCCCTAAAGAAACACGGTAGATAGGTGGTATTAAATGATTAGCAATCCAATCTGTTACCTTAACGTGCTGATCCAAACGAAGAAAATCAATAGCTGCCTGGGCAGCATCATCCACACCTAAACTAAAATCGGGTAAATCAGCAATAGTCAAAGATTCTTTAATTATTTCTGCATTCTTAAATCTAATTCCTTCTTCAATCCATCTGATAGCATGAGTACGAGCGCGAAAATACTCTTTTAAATAATTCGGTTTTTGTGCTTGATTGTAGCGTTCAATAGAATTTTTTATTTTTGGTTTAAGGTTGCGATTATTAGGGTCGGGAAGTTTTTTCCAACAAGCTCGCCAATAAGCTGCACTTAGAGAATTAAAGTATCTTAGTCTAACTTCAAACTGATGTTTACGGGTATTTTGAGAATTTGATACTGCCCATTGATTATTCTCATCAATTTCTAAGTTTGTCTTAAAATCAAAAACATCTTGAGAAAAAACTTGATCTAAACTAACAACTTTACCACTAATTTTTCGTTGCCAATGATAACGCCTTCCAAACCACTTTAGAGAACTTACAACGGCTAAATCTCTACCTGTCCATCCTAAAGCATAATGGCGATCTACTTCATCGGAAAGACAAGAGTAAATAAGTTGTTCTAAACTTTCCCGACAACCCAACAATTCTCGTAAATGACTTAATAATTGAGAACTAACACGAGAACAACCCTCAACTAATTGAGTCATTTCTTGACGTGACCAAACATAAAAATGAATGGGGGCTTGTTCTGTTTCCGCAACCGAGTCGATTGCACCCACTAATTCTAATAAAAATCCTTGTATTAACTCTTTTTCAGAACCATTATCTTCTTTATAATCTCCTGTCCATGCTGAAGTTTTAAATTTAATTAAATCTTCTCCTTCAAGTTCTTTTTCTTTAAAAATACGTTTATGATTTTTATCAATTCCTTCTTCTTCTTCTAAATATTCTTTAATATTGGGAACTGGTTGCCATTTATCATCTGCATTTTGCTCAAATTTTGGGTCTAATTTTCCCTCACTTTTAGTAACATGAGCAGCCAGCGCACCTATTCTATTTTCTACATAATCATATTCAACAGAAAGATAGACACGAATGAGTCTTTCTCCATTAATTGTATGTTCAGGAAGTTGACTGTTACCTGAATATTTTGGCAGTTGTTGCACTTCATAGGTTCTTGGATCTAAGTCTCCACCAGGAAGAGTCCGCCTACGAGTGTTTGCCTTTAATTTAAGCAGTTCTAGATTCTCTGTAAAACTTATATCTTTTTGAAGTTGAATAGCTTGATTTCCTGCTAAGTCAATCTCGGCTAAATCATCAAGATTTTGAATACCTACTTTATTCAATGATTTAACAACTGATGAATCTATTCCCAATAATTCTAAACGGCGTTCTCTTGCACTTTCAGCTAAACAATGAACACTCAATGTGCAGTCACTACATTTTTGGTCTAATTGATAATCTAAATTAGTTAAATCAGTTTCAACAATACGCTTTAGTACACCATCAGAAGCTACTAAACGATTAATATCAGCTTCTATTGTATCTAGGTTTAAAGCTTCAGATTTAATAATATCTTGACTTTTATTAGTATTTTCATCAATGCGAACTACAACACATTCAATATTTTTAGGCTTTAAATTTATTCCATTGATAGTGATTGGATTATCGTTTATCAGTTGACATACAAGCATTCTATATAAAGCAACTTGTACTCGATGATAAGTTCTATCTTTTCGAGACGCTTTACACTCAACTAATCGCAGTTTAGGTTGTTCATTTTCCCAAAAAACAATTACAAAATCAATTTGCCCACTAATCTCAAATTCTCCCAGTTTTCCATTGATACCAATTTCTCGTCCATAAGCTTTTTGTCCGACTGACAAATTTGTTAACTTTTCAACAAAGTCATTCCAATTAGTTGATTTGTCTTTCTTAGAATTCTGCTCTATTTGGGTTAAATCTACTAATCCTTGTTTTTTAAGTGATTTCTCCCATTCATCCTCTCTTTTTCGACCTTCTGCTTCTAAAACCGGGTCTAAAGAGGTTGAAAAAATCAACTCATAAAAAGGAATATCTTTTTTGGCAAGTTCATAATTTTTGTACTTTAACTTAAAACGGCGATCGCATGATTGATAACGAATATATTCAGCAATGTCAGTAGCTCTAACAAATGGCATTGTCATTTGAGCTTCTTGGTTCTCCGTATTTTCGTCGGGCATATTCGTAGATTTCTCGAATGTTTGTATTATAATTCACTAAAATTTGTCATTTTACAACACTTTAGAGGAGATATTTTCTCTATTTCCCCGTCCTCCTTCTTTTTTACCTGATAAATATCCCACCGCAATTGCAGATTCAGCCAGAAATCGGGTGAGTTGCCGAAGAACTTTGCCAGACGGAGTGCCGTGCTGGGGGTAATGCCTCGTCGGGCATTGACTAGCTCGTTGACTCGCTGGTAAGGAACGTGAAGTCTTAAAGCCAGCTCTCGCTGTGTCAGGTTCATCGGTTCCAGAAAATCATAAAGGAGAACTTCTCCTGGATGGCTGGGGGCGCGATGGGTTGGTACTCGGATCATCTTTCACCTCAATGGTAGTCCACTATCTCTACTTGAGAAGGTCCGCTTTCTGTCCAAACGAAACAGATGCGGTACTGGTCGTTGATTCGGATGCTGTACTGCCCCTTCCTATCTCCTCGGAGTGCCTCCAACTTATTCCCTGGTGGAATTCGGAGATCGTCAAGGGAGACCACAGAGTCAAGCTGGTCGAGCTTGCGTCGCGCCACTGCCCACGCCGTTTTTGGACAGGTGCGCCGAGCTGCTCTCGTATCCACACCGTTGAAGATATCCTCTGTCCCATTGACTCCAAATGAAACGATCATAGCTTCATGGTATCACGGCTATCATGCTATGCAAAGCAGAAGAGGAATAACTTAGCTAAATCTGGCTTGTGGCTAACGTCACCTCAATGCTGAGATATGCCACTGTGATCGCCATCGCTGTAGGGTGCGTTCCCCAAAATCGATCGCTGGATCAGTAGGAGCCACATTAGGGAACCCACCATGCACATTAATTGAATCTGTGAGTCTAAGTGCGAGCGCACCTAAAAATGAGCAGCAATTCCAAATTTAAGGTTTCATGACATAAAAATCCTTATGACAATTTGTAACCCCTAAATCAGGTTTTTATGTCAAACTATTTTGAAAGCCTTGCTAGAAACCAGCTTTAGGGATAAGTATAATTACTCACTTGCATCAATGAGATGCTCCCGATAATTTTAACTGCTGGGGGACGACTTTTCTGCACGGTCATCACCAGAAAAAATTCCTCGCTACCCGTGGCTAAAATGCGCTCACCTGTATTAGTTTTCTCGACTCTTAAAGTCACGGGAGTGATAAAATTTCCCTGCATATTTGCCCCATTTTGAGTGATAATAAAACTACCTAGCAAAAGGAGATATTTTCATATTAAACAAGCGAGGGGAAATATCAGGTATTCCAGGAAGAATAATTTCCAAATAAATTGGTAGAATCGGCTGATTTCGCTTTTATCTTCTAAATTTACTCCGCGACTACGCCAGCAAAGAAGAACAAGTAGGAGCAGATGGGCGACAATGGCCAGAGGAGAATTAATTCCCGTTATTCCCAAGAGACCGACGGCAATCATACCAGCATAACATAGAGAAATTGTCAATAGGGAAATTGTTAAGATTTTTTGAGGGCCGAGCAGCAGGGTAAAAGTGGTAATTTGGTAAATGCGATCGCCTTCTAGGTCAGGAACATCCTTGAAAATAGCGATCGCAACGGTGAAAACGAGAACAAAAGCTGTTAAAACCCAGACTGAGGGATAGATAGACTGATTTTGATTGATAACTGTGTTGTAGTGGCGAAAAAGACCTAAATTGACGATGACACCCCGGACGGTAAAAATACAGAAGGCTGCCCAGAGGGGAAAGCGTTTTAACCGCACTGGTGGCAAGGAATAGGCAGTGCCGATGAGTAAACTAATCCCCACGGTGATTAACAGCCAAAAACCACCGATAAAAGCCAGTATAATTGCTAAAATACCAGTAAACCCCACGATCAACTGTCCTGTTAACCGAGAAAATTCGCCCTTGGCGAGGGGAAGCTGGGGTTTATTGATTTTATCGATGTCGATGTCTTCCAACTGATTTAAACCGACGATATAGATATTACCCGCGAGACAAGCGACCCAAGTGAGCAATAAAACCGACCAATGGCTAAAAAAATCGCTAATATTGCCCAAAGCAATTAAATACAGACTTAAAACACTCAAAGAAGTGCCGATAATCGTATGGGGACGGGAAAATTTCCAGAGACTCCCTAACCGGTCAAGAAAGTTAGGCTGGGGATGGTTAACTGGAAGAAAAGGAGCTTGATTCATCAGACCTCTTGCTAAAAATCAAAAATTGTCGTGGTTGGTGAGGGGTCGGTCGTCAGTAGTCGGTAGTCAGGAGAATTGGGAATGAATAATAATCAATTAAATGGTCTATTTACCGATTTTATGCCACTTAATCCTTATTTTTGACGTTTTTAAACCCTCAAAAATCAATTATGCCAGAGGTCTATCAAAAAAAATCAACTAGGACAAGTAATCTGTTAAAATGATAATCCAGACTCAAACCCTGTGGAGAGGTGGCAGAGTGGTTGAATGCGGCAGACTCGAAATCTGCTTTAGGGTAACACCTAACGTGGGTTCAAATCCCACCCTCTCCGTTGAACTGATAATTTAGTGCTGTCCTTCTCAGCCATAATTTTTGGTCAACTGTCTTAAGAGATAGAGCGTTGTCCTGGGTGGTTGGCGACTACTTAGGGTCTGCTGAAAAAGTTTTTCCTAGGGGCAGGGTGTAGGGTGTGGGGTGTGGGGTGTGGGGTTTTACCCATTTTCATCGGGTAAATTACCTAATTTTCAGGGAAAAAGTCCCGGAATTTTCCCCCCGACCACTCCCA